>JAYWHL010000667.1:0-5696 GCA_043777715.1 Cytophagaceae bacterium
GGGAGGTTCAACCTCCCCAACGTTAAAACACGCTTTATAATTCAGCCAAGTGTATGTCTATCCAATGGGCATGGCCTGTTAGCCAAGATTTCATCCTTGAGATTTCTTTTTGATGAGAACCCGTGGTAGAATTAGGCGTAATTTGTTTTTTGAGAATAGCCCATCGCTCAAAATTTCGGGCCACCATGTTGTTCTCTGTGATTTCGGTGGCAAAGTCTGAAATAGTTTTTTCTAGCTCATTATCAGCCAATTGCGTATTGCGTAAAGCCTTCCATCGGGCTTTGACTTTGGCCATAAAAGCGGGGTCTGATACTAATTTTTTCCACCAAAAAGGCACTACCCACGTATCTCCCCCACAATATTGATTGTACTGAAACACCCAAGCGGGTTGGTTCATACCATCACAAAAACCAGCGTCCGACCCAAAAGCAATGTCAAAGTCCCAGATTGGCCCCATGGCAAGTTTTTGGTTGCGGTCTTTTTGCAAATAGGTACTGAGCCGATAGCCATCATGGTTTTGCATGAGTTCGGTCAAGATAAAATAATCTACAAAACTGTCTATGTCAATGTATTTTTGGTAGCCATTTTCGGGGTCTTTGTAATGGTCAGAGGCCAACGTTTTTTCAAAATCGGCCACGTATTGTTGAATATACCTTGCTTGGCTTTTGGTAATATTTTTGGCTTTTGGATATTCGTACATAAAAAACGTTTTAGATTTTTGCGAAATCTTAGCCTTGGCATCATACCGAGACCTAAACGAATTGTCTGATGTATAATCATCGAAATCATCGTGGCCACCGCCCGCAGTTTTGTCTATTTTCAAAACATAACCTCCTGTTATGGCCTCTTGGGTGCTATCGGTGGGGCTTAGTTTTGAGATATTAATTCGCCCTGGGCCATGTTTTAGTTTTTCCATCAACACATAAAAACCCATATAATCGCCATTGATTTCGAGTTCTACAAATTGAGTTTTGGCGGCGTATCTACCAATATTATTAGACAATCGATAGGCCACGGCATTACGTAAAAGGGTTTTATCGCCAAAAGGCCCATGCAGCACCCAGTCCGAACCCTTGGGTAAGCCAAGGATAGGCATAGCGGCGTCTTCGTCTTTGTTAATGGCTTGAAGCTCAAAGCCATACGATTTTTTTTCGTAAAACATTTGAGAAACCGCTCCTCTTATTTCTATACCGATATTGGCATTAAAAATTGTTTTATCGCCTTGTTTTATGCTAAGTTTGGCCTCTGTTTTGGGTTCATCAAGGATTTCTTTTTTGGAAACAATACTTACCAACGGGGCTTTATCGCTTGCTTTGGTTTTAGTTTTGCCCCTGTCGCTGGCATTGTTGCAGGTAAGCAAACTAATGGCAATGGCTAAAGTACTTATTACAGGAAATTTCATGGCTGATTTTGTTGAATGGTTTTTTTAATATAAAACGAAAATACAGGTTTTGTACGATAAAAACCTGTATTCATTCTTCAAATATTATGAATTGATTAGCCCAAACAAATTTCAGAACCACAAAGGAACAAAGAACACAAAGCGTTGGTATTCGGTTTTATAAATAGTTTGTGGCTTTTTAGCTGAGTACTGGACGTTTTCATAAAATGTAGCATAACACAGAAATTTGTTTTGGCGTATTGCTTTCGCATGGGTGTTTGGTGAGCCACCAAACACGGGAAAGGCCACCAGCCACGGGAAAGATTGATAATCAATTAAATAACTCCTATCTTCTGCCGCCTCAATACGGTCTCCAGACATACAATCAAACAGGAAAAGAAATGACTACTGCTTTTTGAGGTTGGTTTTGTAGCTCGAACGTTGCCTTTTCGGCATAAACAATCTTTAGTTTTTCTTTGATACTTCTCAAACCAAATCCTCCGCCAAAGTCTTCTCCAAAATCTGGGCCATTGTCGTGTATTTTTATCCATATACTAGGACTACGTTCGGTGATTTCTACCTTGATTTCTCCTGCGTGAGCAATTTTTGAAATACCGTGTTTAATGGCGTTTTCTACCAAGGGTTGTAACAAAAATCGAGGTATTTTGTGCGTTAAGATATTCTCTTGGCAATGTATGGAATAAATTAAACGTGTACCAAACCGCACTTGTTCGATGGCCAGATAGGCTTTTATGATTTCTAGTTCGTCGGCAATGGTATGAAAATTGTCATCGTTTCGGCCTGTGGTATATCTAAATAGTTTTGATAATTGAATCGTCATTTCTTCGGCTTTGTCGGGTTTGTCGTGAATCAGCCCTGCGATACTATTCAAAGAATTATAAAGAAAGTGGGGGTTTATTTTTGCCTCCAAGGCATCGAGCTGTGCCTTCGATTTTAGCTTTTCGAGGTTTAATAATTGGTATTCTTGCTCGGATATTTTGCGGGTAATGCTACGGGTTTTTTGCCAATAAAAGAAATAAGCACAGCTAACAAGGGGTGGAATAAAAGCATACAAAATATTAAAGTCGTTGCCCGATAGTGTGGTTGCAGCCTTGTTCCAAAATAACATCATCGAGATTTTATTAAAAATAAGCACATAGATAGAACTCATCAAAAATAAACTTATGTATTTGAGAATCGTAGAGCGGATTCTGAACTCATAGGCATTAATAAAAATCACGACCGCCACCAAAGCATTGATACCGTTGTTAAGGTTTACATAAAAAATGCCTTTTGATGCCGTAGAAAAAACACTTTTAGGATTGGCCAACTCGAACATAAAATACAACACCGCACTTAGGCCATACACCATCAAAACACAGAAGAATAAACCAAATAGCCCTTCTTTGAATCGTACCAATAGGGACTCCTTTGTGGAGGCTGGTATGGCCTTTGGAGTATTGAATTTATGAGTATGGACTTCGTTTTTTGGGGCATTAAAATGCTGATTTTCAGTAAAATACCTCTCGCTTTGAGGAGGAGGTAAAATGGTGTTTTCAATACTCACGCTCCCACCACGGGTTTTGGCGGTGATGTGTTTGCCGCCGCCGTTGAGTTTTCCGTAGAGTTTATTGTGGCTGATATTACCTTGAAAATTTTGGAAGGGCGGGTAATAAATACTGCTACCCGAAACCTCAAAATCAATGGGATTATCTAGGGGCAGAGCCATTTTGATATTCCCGCCAGAGGTATCAAACCAAGCGTATTGATGGATAGAGGGCATATTTACGGTAATATTACCGCCCTTGGTGCTTGCTCCAATATTGCCGTTTATGTTTTGCAAACGAATGTTGCCGCCCATGGTGCTGCACTCAAAATCCCCAAAAACATCACTGGCTTCGATATTGCCACCCCAAGTAGCGGTATTAATTTTTCCATTGTGTTTTTGTATATAAATATTTCCGCCCATCGAGTCGGTTTTGATTTCGCCTTGATTTTCTTTTAATAAAATCTTACCGCCCATGGTTTTTGCAAATAGGTTTCCATCGCAGTTTTCGATAGATAAATTACCCCCCCAAGTGCTAAAGCTATGGCTTCCTTTCACACCGACTAGTTTTATTTTGCCAGCGTAAGTTTTTGATAATGAGCTGATTGAGGCTGGAATATAAACCCGAAAGGAGGTTTTTCGGAACCACGCAAATGGATTAAGATAGTCTGGTTTTGAGAAAATTTTGAGGGTTTCGCCCATCACGTCCATTGCCAATAAATGCCTGTCAGTGTTGATATTGGGCAGTAACTCCTCCTCAAAAAACAAGGAAGAGATGCCTCTGACCGTGGCAAAAATCTCTACTTTTATCGTGTTTTCGGTATGTCCCACGAGTTCTATATTGCCATATTGAGTTTCGAGGCTAAGGTTTTTTAGCCCCTCTGCCTCGAAACTTTTGGTTAGGCTTGGTGTTTGGTTCGTCATTTTTCTATTTTTGAAAGCATCCATTTTGCCGTTGGTAGTCCCCAAACTGGGTAAATGTTTGATGTTGGCTTAAATTTAGCAAATTGTTGAATAGCATTTTCCAAGACTGGCTTTGATTTATCCTTGCCTCCTCCAAACATTTCGGGGGTGTAATATAAACCCTGGGCTTCCAAAAGGCTAATGCGGGGATTATTGGCGTTTAGTTTTTTGGCAGCACTAATTCCGTTTTCTACCCTACTGCCATATTTCATCCATCGAATAGAGGGGCTAACGGCCATGCGTGCATTGGCAATATTGGCTCTCAAAACTTCGACTTCATCGTTTTTGCTTGTCAATTTATCTGTTTTTTCGAGATAGGTATCGGCTTTGTCTAGCAGCAGGTCTTTTTTGTCATCGTCTTTCTCTGAATACGATTCCATCATGCAACAATAAGCCACCCAATAATTGGGCAACCATTCTGTTTTTTCGGTAGCGGCAATTCGTTCCATTTTGTTTGCCAAAGGTTGCAAACTTGTACCAAATGGCGTATTCTGGATTTCGGCCACCAAGCCTTCCATAACCTTGAGATAGGCTGGATTTTGAGCATTTGTGAGGGTGTAACAAAACACCAATAAGCTGATTGTTAATAAGATACGTTTCATTTTTGAGGGTTTGCGTTTCGTCGCCACGGTTGGTTGTTTAGTTTTTATTATATATCCAAATTCGCTTCTTTGGGTTTTCGGTCTAGTTTTCCGATACTCCACGATACCCCAAAAAACAGCGTTCGATAGGTAACGGGTACAACAGGAAAGCGTTGTTTGCCGTCTTGCGAGTAGCGATAACCAAAGAAATTTTTCCGCCCCAAAACATTATCCAACGACACATAAAAAACAACAAAATGATTATTGATTTGCTTTATGTAACTCGTAATAAGGCTAACGTTTTGGAAAGAAGTAGTCATTTCTGGATTTTGAAAATCACTGGCATATTCATACACAGGTCGCCCAGCGGTATAGGTATAGGTTGCCCCAAGATTTAGTCCAATTTTTGGAAAAAACTGCTTATAAACCGCCGAAAAATTATGTTTCGAGGCAAACATAGGCGTAGCTTGGGTGGTATAGTTTCTAAACTTACGTTCGGTATCCAAAAAAGAATACGTTAGCCAAACGTCTGCGTTTTTAATCGTTTTTTTATCTCTAAAAAAAACATCAAAACCATTGGCATAGCCCTTGCCCGAATTGTTGAGTTGGCCAGTCGGAAAACGAAATGGAGTGGGGTCGAATACCTTTGTGTTTTCTAAAATCAATTGGCCATAATTTTTAGTAAAAGCCTCTATTCTAAACGTACGGTCGTTTTTTATGCGTTGATAATTCAAAATCAGGTGGTCGGCAAATTCGTAATCAAGGTTTTTGTTGAGGTATAAATACTCTTTTTCGGGAGTTTGGTAAAACCGCCCAGCCGCCAACGAAACCTGCGAGTATTGGCCTGTTTTTTGTGCCAACGAAAGCCTTGGGGCAATATTAAAACGGCTAATCACACTTGTATATTCAGCTCGTAGCCCTGCCCTGATGGCCAATTTGGGAGAAGCATAAAATTCGGTTTCAGCAAAAAAAGCTGAATATCTATCTTTCAAATCAAGCTGATATTGGTTGAATATATTGCCAATATTAATGGCATGAAACTCCGTGCCTAGGCTTAGGGTATTGGATTTTTCGGCACCAAAAAGGCGATTTACCACCAATCGGCCTTGGGTTCTTTCATCAAACCTATCATTGTTGGTGCTGGCTATGTTTAGTAAATCTTTGTTGTGGCTATACGACAACCCCGAAAGTAATATCCATGTACCGTCTTTGGAGGTGTTTTTGA
>JAYWHL010000668.1:0-16146 GCA_043777715.1 Cytophagaceae bacterium
TTTTAGGTCAAAATGAGGTTGTTTTTTGTCCATACGCAGATTTTTTCGAGTGCGTAGCATCGCTACGGACGACAAAAAATCTAAAGTATGGGCTGAAAACAACCCCTTTGGGGCAAAAGAAATAAGTTTAAACAGCTTCACTATTCATACAAACAAAGTCCAAAATTGTTGTACAAAAAAAGTAACTACAAAGCCCCAAAAAATACCAAATCCAAGCATATAAACAATGATTTTGGCTATGGGTATCTTAAAACTAAGGGCTATAAAAGTGCCTATGATGGGTGTAAACAATAGGGGCGTGAGGCAGGCAATGCCCAGCAAACCAAAGCGGCGGTAGGTACGCACGGCCAAGCGACTACGTTTGCTAAAACGCTTTTGAGTTTTGAAGAACCTAGCCCTGATTTTTTCTCCAATAAATGCCGTTACAACAACCGAGAACATCATGCCCGAAATTGTAGATAATACGATTTCGAGATAGCTTAATTTTAAACCCACACCCACAATAGGCCCTCCAAAAAATTTAATACTGGCCGCCAAAGCCACAGCAAGGTATTTTTCTAATATTGTCATTTTCTTATTTCATTACGTTTATGGTTCTACAATCTTGTGTTTTACAACTATTTCATTCAAAAATACGTCCTATTTCCATAAATCCTAGGTTATGTACCTACTTTTGTAGCTGTAATTTTAACAACAATATGAAACAACTCATTTATCTAACCATTACCTTAATTTTTATCAACTTTCTGCCCTTGAATGGCCAAACCCTACGAGGAACAATACTTGATAAAACCAGCCAAAGCCCCTTAGTAGAGGCTCGTTTAAGTATAGAAAACACCACCTTAGGCACAAAAACAGATGCCCAAGGAAGTTTTTTGTTTCAAAAACTAGCCCCTGGCCGCTATATGCTTAGGGTTTCGTTTGTGGGCTATAAAAGTGTTTTGATACCCGATGTTTTGGTTAGCAATGGTAAAGAAAATATCCTGACCATTGGCCTAGAAGCAGGTACAATCCTCGACGACGTAGCCATAAAAGCCGAACGCATAGACCCTAACATTTTGAGTAGCCACACTTTTACGAGCGAGGAAATCCAACGGTTTGCTGGCAATTACAACGACCCTGCCCGTTTGGTGCGGTCGTATTCGGGCGTGGGTGGCACCAACGACCAAGCCAATCATTTTGTGATACGAGGCAACAGCCCCAACAACATGGCTTGGCGGCTAGAGGGCATAGATATTGTAAGCCCAAACCACCTAGCCAATGGCGGCACAGCAACCGACCGCCCCGCAGCCAACGGTGGGGGCGTGAGTATATTGAGTATGCAGTTGTTGGGCAATTCTAAGTTTTTGACAGGGGCTTTTGCTCCAGAATATGGCAATGCCACTTCAGGAATTTTGGATTTGAGACTTAGAAAAGGCAACGACCAAAAACGAGAAACTACACTTTCGGCAAGTGTGATTGGCATAGATTTGGCCAGCGAAGGGCCCATCTCTAAAAATTCAAAGTCCTCCTACTTAGTTAATTACCGTTATTCGTTTACTGGACTACTATCGGCCTTGGGGGCAAAACTGGGCGATGAAGACATTCGTTATCAAGACCTTTCGTTCAACCTTAATTTCCCAACCCAAAACACAGGGACGTTTAGTATCTTTGGAATTTATGGAACATCAAAAAACATATTTGAAGCCAACCCAAACCCTAAATTGTGGCAAACCCAGCAGGATTTTTCTAACATAAAGTATGCATCGAATATGAATGCCTTTGGTCTAAGCCATGAAATTTCGTTGAATGCCAATACCTCACTAAGAACTTCAATGGCAGTGTCGGGCCGAAACGACGACCGCAGTCAGATAGATTTCATAGCCGACGCCAGCCTAACATCGGCTAGGGCAAAGAGCCAATTCATAGAGACTTTTACCAAAAGACGCTTTTCGGTTACAACCGCCCTTAGCCACAAAATTTCGGAACGGAGTAATTATAAAGCAGGGATTTTTTATAACTATGTCAAAGACACTTATTCAAACATCGACCCTTTTTCTAGTGCCTTGCCAACAGGGCTTAATAACTTTAATGCCAATTTGTTACAGCCTTATTTTCAGTTCAAAACCCAGCTTTCAGACCACCTAGCCATGAGCCTTGGCTTGCAGTCGGCGATGTTCAAAACCATTGAGCCACGGGCTAGTTTGTCTTATCAACTGTCAGACAATCAGGCCATTACACTAGCTTACGGTTTGCATAGCCAGTTGATTCGTAGCAAAATTTATGACCCTAATGGCGTTGTAGATTTAACTCCAGGTGCTGGCGGATTGGGTACATTGCTTAAAAACCCCTTCCCAGAGCAAGCATCAGGCAATCAGTTTATGATGGCACAGCACTATGTGTTGGGTTACAAATACAGTGTTGATACCAAATTGCACCTCAAGGCCGAAGCCTATTATCAAGCCCTTGGCAATGTCCCCGTAGAAGTTCCCATACAAATAGGTCAAGCCATGCCTCAGTTTACGGCCTATTCTGCCCTAAACGACATTGAACAGCTAAATAGTAGGTACTTAAAAGCCACGGGTACTGGTACGAATTATGGCCTAGAGCTATCGGCAGAGCATTTTTTGAGTAAAGATTTTTATTATTTGGCAAGTGTGTCTTTATACGATGCCAAGTACAAAGGAGCAGACGGCATAGAGCGAGATAGCCGTTTTAATGGTAATTATTTGGCCAATGTTACGATTGGTAAAGAAATGAATAAAATCAAAAAAGGTAAAAACAAAACCTTTGGTATCAATCTAAGAGGTTTGTACCAAGGGGGTTATCGAGAAAGCCCCATCGATATAACTTTATCTAAAACATTAGGCAAAACGTTTTATGCTGATGGTCAGGCATTTACGCTAAAAATGCCTGATTATTTTAGGTTAGACCTGCGTTTGAGTTGGAAGAAAAACAAAGCCCACGCCACCCGTACTTTTAGTTTGGATATTCAAAACCTAAGCAACCAACAAAACCTTGCTTTTAGGTATTATGACGTGCTACAAAGCAAAATTGTTAATAAATACCAACTCGGTATTATTCCTGTATTGGGCTATCGGATAGAGTTTTAAGTAACGAAGCCGAGCATTCCTCAAAAAAACTTAACTTTGTACCCAAAATTATTCCCAAAAAATAACCAAACAATGAGAAAACAAATTGTAGCAGGCAACTGGAAAATGAACAAAAGCCTAGAAGAAGCCCTGATATTGACATCGGAGGTGGTAAATATGGTAAACGACGAACTAACCAACCAAGCCCAAGTAATCCTCTGTACGCCGTCTATCTACCTACAAACCGTGGCTGGGCATTTGCAAGGGGCGAGCAACGTGTTTGTGGGTTCGCAAAATTGCCACGAAAAATCATCGGGGGCTTATACAGGCGAGGTATCGGCGCCGATGTTAAAATCTATCGGGGTGTCTCATGTAATCATTGGCCATAGCGAACGTCGCCAGTATTTTGCCGAAAACAATGCACAATTAGCCGCCAAAACCGATGCCGTTTTGGCAGAAGGTCTTACACCCATTTTTTGCTGTGGCGAATCGCTAGAACAACGCCAAGGCGAAGGTTTTTTGGCTTTTGTTGCCTCGCAATTAACAGAAAGTTTGTTTCATTTATCAGCACAAGATTTTGGCAAGGTAGTCATTGCCTACGAACCCATCTGGGCTATTGGCACGGGCCTAACGGCAAGCAGCCAGCAAGCACAAGAAATGCACGCTTACCTCCGTGGGCATATTGCTGGGCATTATGGCCAAGACATTGCCAACGATACCAGTATTTTGTATGGTGGAAGCTGCAACGAAAAAAACGCCCAAGAACTCTTTGCCTGTGCCGACGTGGACGGTGGCCTCATTGGTGGTGCATCGCTCAAATCAAGAGAATTTGTAAATATTGCCAAGAGTTTTTAAGGCAAAATAAAGCCCGTATTGGCAGGCAGAAACGCCCACCAATACGGGAATTTCCTAACTTTTCAGCCCCTCCTCATTTTCTTCGGTTTGGGCAATTTTCTTTCTTTTCCGTACTTCTATTCTCCGTCTTAAATAACTCCGATTTGCAATATTTTTGAGGGTTTCGAGCGAGTCCATCGCCCTGTTGGCATTGGCTCCGCCATAAATAGCCATGTCTATAGCCTTGAGGGCTTCGGCAAGGCGGTCGTCGGGGAGGGTATCTATTATTTCTTTGGTTGTAAACGAGCTAAACGGCTTACGTTCAAGGCGTTCCATGTATTTTTTCCATAAAACAAGGGCTTTTTCTAAATTTACCGTAGGGATTTTCCCCGAACTTACTCGCCGCAAACGGTTAAAATTTCTCGAAAAATCTAAATCTCTTTGTAATAATTGAAACACCCGTAGCCATTTTTTGATACCATCGCCAAAAATCCAATTTATAATGGCTACCAATACACAGAAAATAAAGGTACCGAACAAAATAAACGGGTAGTTTATTTCTTGTTCGAGGGGCATAAAAGGCAAGTTTGTTAGTGGCCGAAGGTGCTTGGTAGAACCCTTAATTAGTTGGCGTAGCACCACCGAGTCTGGGGTGGTATAAACCACCAAACTATCGTTATTTTTCAAAATAATTACTGGCAATTTTAAACGCTGAACGGCGTCTATCTCAAAAGTCCGAAGCGTATAAACCACCGAATCGAGACTGCCACGTTCGTTGGTTTGGGTAGTAAAAGGCTGCCAACTCACAAACTCGAAGGGGCTAAAATCGTGTAAGGTATCAGGAAAAAAAACATCTAAACTAGACGAATGTCTATAACTCAACGCAAATTGGATAGGCTTGCCAATGCTTAGGCTATCGCTCAAAAAACGACCTTTGGGTTTTTGAGCTAACCCGCTATTATTCAGACCAATAACACCCAATATTACAAAGAGTAGTGGGAATAATTGCTTAGTTTTGAAGAAGATAAAAGGTACGAACATTTGAATATTGATTTCTTAAAATTAAACTAAATCTACGGCCTTTGCAAGAAGACGAATGCTATTGGGCAGCATTTGCTCGTCCCTACAATTTTTTTTCGTGGTTGGTGGCTCACCAACCACCTTTGCGAAAGCAATATTCTTAGACAAATCTCTGTGTTATGCTATATTTTGTAAAATTGTATAGTACTAAGTACAGTGTTTAATAAGTTATTTTAATCGTAGATTACTTTCTGATACTTTGCCTCGGAGAGGCACAACCTTTGTAGAAAATTATAATCCCCCCCCTCTTCGGGCTTCAGAGAAGCCTAACCTAGCAAACGTTACGCTTCTCCGAAGCGAAATAGCGAGGGTATTTGATGTTTTTTACTACATAGGTTAAGCCTCTCCGAGGCAAAAATATAGCAAAGCCAAAATTTCAAGTCCCTAATCGAATTAGCTATTTCAATTACCTGAGACTTCTTTAAGTATTATGTTGCCAAAAAACCTTATTAAACACTGTATTTAGTTTGATATTACATCTTTTTCAGTGAGCTATCAAACACGAAAAAGAGCATTTTAATACTCCTTTTCCTTAGGAGAAGAGTTGAGGAAAAATAGAAATTATTTATTGCTTAAATATCAAAAAATCAAAGAGTTACACTAAAACATACGAATATAAAACGCTAATAAAATGTTAGAACAATTAATGCCCTTGTTGGGAATGCGGGTTGATAGCCAAGAAATTAAAGCCATTTTTACCGAATGGAATGCTGTTTTTCCGAAGCGAATAAGTTGCACGGCCAACGAGCCAAATATCAAGGGAAAAGTAGAAAAAAACTGTTTTAGGTTATACTTTGGCAGAGGGGGCAACAGTAGGTATTTGAAACCAATCCCAACTTCGTGGCAAGGGGGGTGTTTTGGTATTTTTACGATGATAGAAATTACCAAAAAACAAAAAGGGCCTATTCCGTTCGGGCTTTCGTTTGATATGCCAGCAAGCGAATTGACCAAAATTTTAGGCCAACCCCAAACCGTTGAGTTTGTGGGAACTACCACCACTTGGCGTAAAAACATGAGCGACAAACACGAACTCGTAGTAAGCGATACGGTTTCGGTTGATGGTTCGGAGTTAAGGTCTATGACGGTCAGTTTTATATACGAACCCGATTTATACACCATGGAAGAATACGAAAAAGCAGGTTTTTGAACTTTAGTTTTTTCTTAAAATTCTAAATAAGGGCTTAGTTTTTCGATGGTTTTAGGGTCTAAAACTTTGATTTTTTCAAGGTCTTTTACACTAGCAAAACTACCGTGTTGGTTGCGATAGGCCAAAATGATTTTTGCAATATAGGGGCGAAGGTAAGGGTGTTTTAAATCTTCGGCAGTAGCTTTATTAAGGTTTATTTTCTTGGTTTTGGGACTTTTGATTGAGCCATACTTTTGCAGTTCGGCCTTGGCTAGGGAGTCTATTCCAAAAACTTCTTGTAACTGGTTTTCAGCATAAAATCCACCTAGGCTTTCTCTAAATTTGATGATTCTTGTAGCAATTTTGGAGCCAATACCTTTGAGTTTAATGAGTTGGGTGGTATCTACTTCGTTGAGGTCGAAGGGGCTAATGAGGGGCGGAAAATTTCGTTTTTCTGTGGTAGAATATGCAGGTTTACCTTCTTCATTTTTGGTAGAATATTCAGCGTTTTTAGGCGTATCTAGCTGAATATAAGGCAATAACTGCTGATAAGTTTCGGGGCGGAGGCCATAAATTTTGGCCAAATCTTCTTTTTTCTTAAACTTTCCGCCAGCATTTCGATATTTAATAATTCGTTCGGCCAAAAACTTAGGCAAGCCTAAACGTTGCCATTGTTCAACACCAATTTCGTTGGGATTAAAAGCGAAAAGTTTGAGGTTTTTATTCTCTGAAAAGTGCGAAAAATTATCGTTTTTAGCATATTCTTTATCTTCAAAATTACTATTTTTAGCCTCATTTTGTTTGATAACAATGGCGGTTTGTAGGCTGTCCAACTTGGCTTTGTCGGTAATGAATCCTTCTTGTTTTTGGGGCAGAAAATTCATAACCAGGGGCATAATCAATGCCAAAACCAACAACAAAGCCAAAATCCAAAAGCCTTTGTTTTCGGTTTGGCTAAATCCAAAATAACCATTGAGGTATTTTTGAAATCTAGACATTAGGTAATTGCGGAATAAAATTTAACTGTTTGTCTTCTCAATTCTCATCTTCTCGCTTCTCATCTTTTTACTAGACATTTACATGGCGTTCTGAATGATAGCTAGACCGCACTAATGGTCCAGACTCAACATATTTTAGCCCCCGTTTTAGACCTTCCTCACGATACATCGCAAAGCTATCTGGCGTTATCCAATCAATAACTTCATGGTGCATTTTGGTAGGTTGCAGGTATTGGCCAAGTGTCAGAATGTCTAAACCATTGGCCACGAGGTCGTCTATGGCTTTAAAAACCTCGTCTTGGCTTTCGCCCAGCCCAAGCATAATTCCCGATTTTGTGCGTTTACCAAAATCTTTAGTGCGTTTTATTTGCTCCAAACTTCGTTCATAGCGTGCCTGTGGGCGGACGGGTCTGTATAGTCGCTCTACGGTTTCCATATTGTGCGACACCACCTCTTGCCCAGCCTCAATCATTCGGTACAATGCTTCCCAGTTACTTTTTACATCAGGTATCAGGGTTTCGATGGTGGTTTGGGGCGATAATTCTTTGGTTTTAACCACGGTTTGGTACCATATTTCAGCCCCACGGTCTTTTAGTTCGTCTCTATTTACCGACGTTATCACGGCGTGTTTTACCTGCATCAACTTTATGGCTTCGGCCACACGCTGAGGTTCGTCGGTGTCGTATTCGTTGGGGCGGCCAGTGGCCACTGCACAAAACGAGCAGCTACGAGTACAAACATTACCCAAAATCATGAAGGTGGCCGTGCCTTCGCCCCAACATTCGCCCATGTTTGGACAACTGCCCGACTGGCAAATGGTATGCAGTTTGTGGTCATCTACCAGTTTGCGAACTTTGGCATATTCTGGCCCTGTGGGTAGCTTTACCCTTAGCCAATCTGGCTTGCGGTTGGGTCTGGTGCTTGGCGGGGCTATTAATGGTAATTCTATCATATTAAGGAGGTATAGGTATTGGCGGATTACTGCCAAGGTTTTATGTAATGTTTAGTTTGTCAAATAGCACTCTATTTCTTTCTCTGGAGTCATTGAGAATTTTATCAAAACTCATAATTTCGATATACATATTGTAATTATCATTGAAAAAGAAAAAGCCATCTCCATTGGGCAAGGGTCTAAATCCGCCCTCCTTTGCATATTCTTTGAGTTTTTTTGTCAAATCACAGATTATGTAGGCATATATAGGTGTATTTTTTCTAAAGTCAAATTCTCTATTATGCTTATCCTTTACTTCGCCTTCTATAATTTCTCTTGCATACCTATTTATTTGTTGAATAGGGTTTTCTTCGTCTGAATAATCATCTCTCATTGGTCGCTTAAATTCAATTAAAACAATTGACGAATATGGTTTATTATCATTTGAAAATGCAAAAGGCGTGTTAAAGACTATAATATCAGGTCTTTCATTTGACGTTGAATTTGTAAGTTCAACTTTCTTTAACTTTTTGTCTGATGCTAGATATTTATGATAAGCCAATTTATCATCTATTACCCAAAGGTTATGGTCTTCAAATCCAATCTCGTCTGAAAATGTTTGTAATGGAAAAATTAAATTATGGACTGCTCTTTCAGTTGCTCTATCTTGAAGTAACTTTTGGAGTAAGTCTAACACTAATTTCCTATGAATTACGTACTCTGATAGCTTTGAATTTCCAACGTCAATAATTTTATGATATAATTCTTGGTGAGCTGTGCTGAATTTTTCTCTATCGTCCTCGCTACTGATAAACTTCATGACAGTTGATGCTTCTTTTTTTACTTCCAATTCTAATGATTGCTGAATTTTAAAGAGCTCTAATTCCATTTTTTCATCTGTAAGATTTGAAGGAATTTTTTTTAATTCATCTGACTTATATTTAAGTAGCTGTTTATATCTTGGATGTTGATTTACAAATTTTTTTACTTTTGCAACCCGTTTAATAGACAATTCTTCAATTTGTTCGGTAAATTCTGAATAAATTTTTTCTGTAATAGCTTTTCTTAATTCTTCTTGTGTAGTTTGGTCAGGAAACTCAATCTCCCCTTTAGAGAATGCAATTGTAGTTCTTTCGTCATTTACATTATTATCCAAAAACTCGCCTTCAACATAAACTGCAATTGAAAAACGCTTGTTATTTTTATCGTACAAGAAATCGTCAAATTCTGGAATTTCTATAGAAATTTTATCATCAAGTACTTCTCTTGTATTGGCACAATAATGAATTTTGTTCTCTAATTTATTACTATAAAGTTTTACAATGTTTAATTTAAAGGTATTTTCTCTAATTGAGACAGGCTTAGTTTTTACTTGCCCCATTGTAAAAAGGTTAAACAAATCATTCACTATAATTTGTTTTCCTAAGTCATTAATTAGTATTCTCGGGCAATTTTGGTTTAGGAAATAGACAAAACAATGCCCAATAATTTTCAATGCAATATCTTCTGAATTGTTGTTACACCATTTTCTATACTCCTCTTTCAACCCTTTCAATTTTATGATAGTATATCTTTCAGTTTTTTTACTGTCTTTATCAAGGCTATGCTTTTCTATACCTGTTTTAGTTGGTTCAAAATTAAATTGCCTTAATTGCCAATTATCATTATCATAGAAAATACTTTCTATTTCCACCTTGTTGAATGCCCTTAGCCAAGTAAATCTCCCAATACCTTTTCCCCCTTTTTTTAATTTATACGTTGAATGTGCAAAATTGAAAGACTCATAGTTCTTTTCATTAAATCCAATACCGTTGTCTTTGATACAGAAGTCAATTATATCTGGCAATGTATCTGTTATGTCAAAGCCAATTTCTTTCTGTGAAGAACGAATAACGTCAATCTCAATAACACCATTTTTTATGGTGCTATCCTCTTCAATCGCTTGAATTGAGTTCACAATTGCTTCGTAAAGAGGGAGCAAGGTATTATTGAAAGCAAGTTTTTTTTTCTTAATTTTTCCTTTGATATCTATTTGCATACTTCCTGATTTTTATCTTTTTGCTTACTTAAATAATGAGGTTACATTACAATCGCAGATAATTTAGCCATCACTAAAATCTACCTTCTGCCTCCAAAATAAAGGGTTATATAGCCCGAAGTAAAGGTTTTGCGGTTTTCGGAAAGTGCCATAATATTGATTTCGTTTGAAAAACCCTCTACCAAAAAACCAAGTTCAATACCGATGTTGCTCCGTTGAAAAGAACTAAGTTCGATGTTTAAGGCCACTTTGGCGTTAGCACCAATGCTAGGAGTTATGCTACTGATACCATCAAAAATACTACCCGATGCTATAATGGCCGATTCGTTGTTGTGAATTTTTGGGTCGTAAGCCTCAGTTCTGATGTTGTTGCGGCCATAATTATACTGAATGTAATAAGGCTTCAAAAGGCCAATCGTAGGCCCAGCCGCTAGAATGCCGTTTATTTGTACGCCATCGTTTTCTGATTTTTTGAAAAGTGTAATCTCTCGGCCATATTGTGGCCTAAGGGCAAAAAGGTAGTTTTGTTTGCCATACACAAACCTGCTGCCTGTGGCCGAGGTTGCTACTTTTTCTTTTAGGCTTCGTACATTTGCCAATTCAAGGGCTATGTATTGCCACTGTGTTATTTTTTTGTTAGCCAAAAGGCGTTCTCGTTTATAGGCAAAACCGCCCAACAAGCCCGCATTGGTGCTTGTAGAAATACCATAAGCCGTGTTTGAGGTATATTCGGGGGGCGTTTCGCTGGCTTTTTTGGTAGTACGCTGTGCCACGACATTTGTACTTATCAAAAGTACAAACATCAAAAAAGAAATATGGAGGATTTTGAACATATTAGCAAATTTAGAGAGAAGCTATTTAAACTTTTAATTTTAGAGTAAAATTAGGCTATTTTTTGACTAGGCAAAGGTTTTTTTGAGAGCGTAGCATCGCTACGGTTGATAAAAAAGCTGAAGTCTAGTTGAAAAATCGCCAGTTTTGACTCAAAGAAATAAGTTTAAACAGCTTCATGACCAAGATAAAAAATTTACAGGAGATTCTATAAATTAACGCCAAAAATATTGAAATAGTTGCGAGAAAGCCTTTATTTCGAGAAGCAATACGTTGTAATTATTAATCTATGTAACTAAATATCAGTAAGTTATTATTCCAATAGTAAATATTCATCATCAAAATTTATCGTTATCATTATGCCAACTGTTTCTACTACTTATTTAGGACAATTAAGAACCCAAGCCACTCATAACCAGTCGGGTACACAAATTTTAACCGATGCCCCCACCGATAATATGGGCAAGGGCGAGGCTTTTTCACCGACCGACCTCACGGCCACGTCGTTGGGTACGTGTATTATTACCACCATGGCCATTGTTGCCCAACGCCATGATATTTTATTGGACGGTAGTACGCTCGAAATCAATAAAGTGATGTCGGTTACTGCACCTCGACGAATCGCAAAAATAGAGGTAACTTTACAAATAAAAAGCAATCGCCCACTAACCGAAGACGAACGAACCAAGTTAGAACGTACTGCCCATACCTGCCCCGTTTCGTTGAGTTTACACCCTGAAACAGAGCAGGTTATTGTAATAAATTGGTAAAAGAGGACTGATGTTTGACCTAGTGTTTTTGGTTAAGATTACTCTAAACTAAGCCATTTGCAAGGTCTAAACTTGTTCAACGATGTTAGCAAACGAAATACTCAAATGAGATTCGTCATAAATACATTCGCCGTTTTTAATTAATAAAATTTGTGGCGATTGATGTTCGATGCCAAAGGTTTGAGCTAGTTGGTTAGAGATAGCCCTAAACCGCAAAAGGTCTAAGTAGTAGGGCTTTAGCTGGCCAACTTGCTCTTGTTTGTATTGGCGTTCGAGGCGATTGAGAGCCGTACCACTGATAGAACAGGTGGTGCTGTGCTTTAAAACCAAAACAGGCTGGGTTTTGGATTCTTCGATGATTTGGTCTATTTGCGAAAGGTCTGTTAATTGATTCCAGTTCATGGGGCGATGTTATTATAAGATTTAGCACTATTCAAAATTCAACATATTTTTTTAGTTTTGGATTCCCGTTTTTTTATGCGGAATGATTATCTAACTATCCTAAATCTATAAGTACCTTATTATCAAACTACTAGAATAATAAAAATCTTATCATTCATAGTTCATTGCTTTCTATTCCCTACAAATGTCTCTGCTTTATACGCTTTTTATTTATGGTTATCATGGCTTGGTTTGGGTGGCTTCGGGCTTTAATACCAAAGCAAAACAATGGATTGAAGGCCGAACAAATGTTTTTGAAAACCTCCAAGCCTTCAAAAATCAATATCCCGATGCCCCTATTGCTTGGTTTCATTGTGCTTCTTTGGGCGAATTTGAGCAAGGCCGCCCTCTTATCGAACGCTATTCGATTCGGTATCCTGACCATAAAATTTTATTGACTTTTTTTTCGCCATCGGGTTATGAAATTCGTAAAAACTACCCCTTTGCCCACCATATCTGTTATTTACCAAGCGACACGCCAAGCAATGCCAAGCGGTTTGTGGCAATAACAAAGCCTGTTTTGGCTGTATTTGTAAAATATGAATTTTGGCACTTTTATCTTCTTTTTCTACAAAAACAAGGTACGCTTACGGTCTCTATTTCAGCTATTTTTAGACAAAAACAGGTGTTTTTTAAGTGGTATGGAGGTTTTTGGGTGGAAATACTGGCAAGATTCAATCATATTTTTGTGCAGAATCAAACTTCTTTCGATTTATTAAAAAGCCTAAACCTTGGCCACGTTAGTCTTTCTTGTGATACACGTTTTGACAGAGTTGCTCAGATTGCAGCAGACAAAAAGGCGTTTGAAGCCATAGAAAATTTTAAAGGCCAAAGCCGTTTATTGATAGCGGGTAGTTGCTGGCAAGCAGATTTTGATGTGATTTTACCCCTTATCAATCAAAATAATGAAAGTCTAAAATTTATAATTGCCCCGCACGAAATCCACGAAGAAGAGATTGAAAAATGGCGAGATAAATTAACTGTAAAATCTGAAAGGTTTTCGAGTATTAAAACCGATAATCCAGCACAAAATCAAGCAACAAAAGTTTTGATGATAGATAATATCGGAATGCTTTCTAGTTTGTACCAATATGCCGACTTTGCTTGGATTGGTGGGGCTTATGGCAAGGGGCTTCATAATATTTTAGAAGCAGCAACGTTTGGAATGCCTTCGTTTTTTGGCAATAAAAACTATCAAAAATTTCAAGAAGCCCACGATTTAATAGCTCTTGATGTGGCTTTTGCGGTGGAAAATACGTCTGAATTTTTGAAAATTTTTAAGCAATTATTTGAGGATTCGGACTTAACGAAGCGAAAAGGCCAAATCGCTCAACAATATGTAAGCCAAAATATTGGAGCCAGCCAGCAGATTTTGGAATATATTGATGGCTGTGGGCAAATAATTTGATGTAAGGACTTGGGAATTAGTTTGCACTTAGTAGTGTCATAGTTAGCTGAATGTCAGGCATATAGCTTACGGCTCACAGCCACTTAGATACAGTACTTTCATTCCATAAAATCCAAGTCTTTATGAAAAGTCTCTTCCATAAACCACAGAGCCGTAAGGGCTATTATAAACAACAGTCCACCCACCAACATAGAGCCATGTAAGATACCGAAGTGTTCTTTGGCAGGATAAAAAAGATAAGCATCAATAATAGTAGTTCCTCGTACAAAATTTGGGACGGTTGTGGCCACCGTAGCCCTGAGATTGGTGCCAAACTGCTCGGCAGCAACTGTAACAAACAAAGCCCAGTAGCCTATTGAAAACCCTAAACAAAAACACAAAGTATAAAGCTCACCTAAACTACTGGCCACACCTAAAAGATAAAGAGCCATGGAGCAAATGGTGAGTATCATAAAGATAAAAATAACTTTTTTGCGGCTTTTTAACCATTGACTAATGAGGCCACTAGACATATCGCCCATCGATAATCCAATATAACAATACATAATGGCCTTGCCAGCTTTTACGCCTTCTATGCCCATGGCCGCTCCAAATTCGGGCGAAAAAGTAACCAAAAATCCGATTACAAACCACATCGGGATACCAATAAGAATATTACGGAAATACTTGAAAAAACGGGCTTTATCTTTGAAAAGCGACAAAAAATCTCCCCTGTTTATGCCGTCGTTTACGGCATTTTTGAACATACCCGACTCAAACATCTTAAACCGCATTAATAGTAACAATAGCCCCAACACACCGCCAATGATATAAGCCGTTTGCCAGTCAAAATTTTCGGCAACGATATTGGCCAAAACCGCCCCCAAAAGTCCCAAAGCGGCCACCAAAGAGGTGCCATAACCCCTGATTTGTTTAGGTAAAATTTCGGCCACAAGGGTTATACCCGCACCGAGTTCGCCAGCAAGGCCAATACCCGCAACAATACGGCAAAGGGCGTATTGATCGACCGATGTAACAAAGGCATTGGCAATATTGGCCAACGAGTACATTAAAATAGAGCCAAAAAGTACGGATATTCTCCCTTTTTTGTCGCCTAAAATCCCCCAAAGCATTCCGCCCAACACCAAGCCAAGCATCTGAACATTAAGCAAATACAGACCTTGGTTCAAAACTTGATCGGTGGGTACGCCCAAGGCCAACAACGATGGTTTGCGAACAATCCCAAAAAGGAGGAGGTCGTAAATATCAACAAAATAGCCAAGAGCGGCCACAATAACGGGCGTTTGTAGGAGGAGTTTGAGGTTAGATTTTTGGGAAGTCATGGCGATAGGGTGTAGAGGTTCGAGGTTTTTAAGAAATCAAAAATACGTAATATTGTGATGTTTCAAATTCCTAGATTGGTCTTCTTTTTTGCATTTCGGTAGCAACGGCCACTTCTTGCAAATCCGAACTTTTGTTGAGTTCGTTTATGATATTTTTGTAGCTTTGGTCATCACGGTTTTGGCTCAATTTATACTTACCCTGAATGGTTTCTAAAGTCATTTCAAAGGCTACTAAAGCTCGTAAATCATTTTTAACAGATTTTTCCTCTAGCATATCCATCGTTACGCCCTTGGGGCGATTGCCCTCGTATTTGGCCGTTAGTCTGGCCAAGGCAGTGCGAGTTTCTTCTTCGTTTAGTAGTCGAACATTCCCATAAACATGCACGGCGATATAGTTCCAAGTAGGTACGTTGGCTTGGGTGTACCAACTTGGCGAAATATAAGCATGAGGAGCCGAAAATACGGCCAATACTTGTTTTGGATTCAGAAAATCCTCCCATTGTTTATTGGCTTTTGCCAAGTGGCCATGTAAAACAGGCTCTCCCTTGGCGTTTTCGATGAGTTCGAGCGGTATGTGTGTGGCTTGGGGCAGGCCGTCTTGGTTGTTAGAAATCAATAAGGCAAAAGGGTTTGCCTTCATAAAATCCGATAACTGATTCCAGTCTTTCTCTTGATTGTCTTTTGGGATATACATAAAAATACTTGAATTTTATTGATTATTTAACTTATAACAATCTGATTAATAGGGTATTAAAATAAATTTAACAATTGTTTTTTAACTAAATTTTCAAAACAATCAATCTTGAAATCCCCACGTTTTTGAAATATTTAGTGCGATTTGTGGAAATATGAGGTAAAAAGTATTAATTCGTTGTACTTTATGTACCCAATGGCCGCTCGTTTGAGTGGATTATCCAAAGAATTGCTATTTATTTTTGATGATTTTAGATAAAAAATCAATACAATTTAGCCCACTTCTCCATTATTTTTAAAACCCGATACCTATAAAAATGTAGCCTTGTTTTAAAGCTATACTTACGATGATAAACTATATTTGATATGCAATTTACGCCTGAAAAGTTATTGGAAGATGATAGTTTTTTAAATTATTGTTTTAATCGAAACCCCAGCGATGTTACGCACTGGCAACAAGCCATTGCTACCAACGCCGATTTGGCCACGAATGCCAAAAAAGCTCAAAAAATACTCGGATTGTTACAGGCCACCTTCGACCACGAAGCCCTGCCAGCGTCTTTGAATGCGTTTGAAAAACTGTTGCACCCTGCCAAAATCAAA
>JAYWHL010000669.1:0-2059 GCA_043777715.1 Cytophagaceae bacterium
TTTTTTGAGCCGAAGTGGAACGAGCGTAGCATCGCTACGGTCGATAAAAAAGCTAAAGTCTAGTTGAAAAAGAGTCAATTTTGGCGGAAAGAAATAAGTTTAAACAGCTTCTCTATCCAAATCTTTAAAATAGGGTAATTTTGCAAAAAATAAAAAACTTCTTAAACATCAAATGACTACTGATATCCTGGCCGTAAAAGCCCCCAAACGCCAATTATTACCTCAAAATTTTACGTTTTCTGAATGGCCAGACCTACTGCCTTATTTTGAGCAACTTTCCAATTTTGAGATAAATTCAGAAACTACGCTCCGCCACTGGTTTATACAAAGGTCTGAATTAGAGAGTTTTTTGTCTGAAAACTTCGCTTGGCGATATATCAAAATGACCTGCGACACGGCCAATATCGAAGCCAAAAAACAATTTGAAGATTTCGTAGCTAATATTCAGCCCCAAATTGCTCCGTATGACGATGTTTTCAATAAAAAAGCCCTAGAAAGCCCTTTTCTTGATGCCTTGACTGACGTTGGTTTTGACATTACCATTCGAGGAATGAAGCGGGCGATAGAAATATTTAGGGAAGAAAACATTATCCTACAAACCGAAATCCAAGGGTTATCGTCTGAATATCAAACCATTGCAGGCAGTATGACGGTTGAGATAGACGGCCAAACCAAGACCTTACAGCAAGCAGCGGGGCAAATGGAGTCGCCTGATAGGGTAATCAGAGAAAGTACTTACCTGACCATTCAAAATCGCCGTTTGCAAGATGCCCAAGCCATAGATGACATTTTTGATAAACTAACCGCCCTACGACACCAAGCAGGACTGAACGCAGGTTTTGATAATTATAGAGACTATATGTTTGCGGCCATGGGGCGATTTGACTATACCCCCCAAGACTGTTTCGATTTTCATGAAGCCGTTGCCCAAACCATCGTACCTCTATTAAACGAACAAGCCCTTGAACGCAAAAACGAAATGGCTTTGGACAAACTTAGGCCCTTTGACAAAGCCGTTGATACCCAAAATCGAAGCCCCCTACGGCCATTTGCCAACGGCCAAGACCTCCTAGACAAAACCATTGAGTGTTTTACCTTACTAGACCCCTTTCTAGGAGATTGCCTCAAAGTGATGAAAACCATTAATAACCTAGACCTAGAATCTCGAATTGGCAAAGCCCCAGGCGGTTACAATTACCCTCTGGAAGAAACAGGTTTTCCGTTTATTTTTATGAATGCGGCCTCGCAAATGCGAGATGTGGTTACGCTCTTGCACGAAGGCGGCCATGCGGTGCATTCTATCCTCACAAAAGATTTGGAACTGAATACGTTCAGAAATTTTCCGTCTGAAGTAGCCGAACTGGCCTCTATGAGCATGGAGTTGCTAACGATGGACTACTGGCACGTTTTTTTTGAGAACGAAGACGACCTAAAACGTGCCAAAATAAAACACCTCGAAGACATTATCGAAACCCTACCTTGGGTGGCCACGATTGATAAATTTCAACATTGGATTTATGAAAACCCGCAACACAGCCCAGCCCAACGTAGCCAAGCATGGTTACAAATCTATGAGCAATTTAGCGATAATATCACCGATTGGTCGGGCCTAGAAAACTACAAAGCGGCTATGTGGCACAAACAATTGCACGTTTTTGAATTGCCTTTTTATTATATCGAATACGGTATTGCCCAATTAGGAGCGATTGGCGTTTGGAAAAACTACAAAGAAAACCCTCAAAAAGGCTTGCAGGGCTATTTGAACGCTTTGAAACTGGGTTACACCAAACCCATGGGCGAGATTTATGCGGCAGCCAATATTCCATTTGATTTTTCAAAAAATCACATTGCTTCGTTGATGGATTTTGTGAGAGCGGAGTTGGTGGTTTTGAAGGGGTAAAGGAGGAGGTAAAACAATGGCTGAACTAAGATTTTTGTTCAGCCATAATAAACCTACTTCAAAGGAATCCCCCGCTGAGTCAAAAACGTCACCGCATTCTGATCACCTTTCGCCACGGCATTTTGCATGGCTTTTATGCCGTTTGGAAAATCCCCGTGT
>JAYWHL010000670.1:0-2056 GCA_043777715.1 Cytophagaceae bacterium
AAGCATACCACCCAACCGTTTTAAATATAACGGCAAAGAATTTGAAGCCGAAACCGCCCTCAACGATTTTGGTTGGAGAAGACAAGATGCTGTGTTGGGGAGGTTTACGACAATTGACGCATTGGCCGAAAACCACTTTGATTATTCGCCGTATGCTCATGTACTCAACAACCCAATGGTATATATAGACCCTTTTGGCTTGGATACCTTGAGTAGTAGTGCAAAGGGTTTTAACTGGGATAATGTAAAAGGTGGCGATGTAGTTGATGGGTCAAGCGTTTTGAATGAGGTGAAGGTAACACCAGCATCAGAGGCTAGTATAGCAAGCAACCGAACGCAAATAGAATCTTTTGGTGGGCCTTGGGCAGTTACAAGCCAAGCCACAACAACATGGCACCAAACACGCTTTGCCCCTGTTGGTTATACAACAAACCGAAGTGCCGAAATTGCAGATGGTTTAGGAGATTTTGTCTTATACCAGATGTGGATGCCTGCCGCTTTTGAGTTGGGAGCAGGAGAAATTGCTATTTTTGCATTTGGAAGGTTATTTGCAAAAAGTGCTGTCAAGAAGGGAGTTGATGGTTTTATAAGAGTACGCCATCATACCTCACCATCGGGGCTTTTTGGAATAAAAAATAGTGGATTTATAAACGCATCAAGAGGCATCCCTTATGGAGTAGACGTTGAAGTAGCTCCATTTCTAAAAGCAACTAGTGTTAATTTAGGCCAAGCAGGTAGAGGATCATTTGTTGAATTTTCTGTTCAAAGGAGTCTATTATCAACCCCGCCTGGTTTTATGGGAGGGGTAGGCAATGCAGGACGTATTGTAACTGAAGGGATTCCTCTAAATATATCGGGTGCTGCTCCAAGATTTGTAAGATGGAATTGGCTAAGTTTTTAAACGTTCGCTAAGTAGCTAGAAGATTAATGAACTGATAGGCAAATTATTTAAGATTTCAACAACACAAATTATTTAATGTCAAGTACTCAATGAAAAATTTTAAAATAAAAAACAATCAATTATTATTTTTGTATGCTTATCTAAGACTAATAGATTTATCTCTTGATAGAAGTAGATGGACTTCTTGGAGTGAACTTCAGTCTTATTTTGAAAATAGCATAACTCCTTCTCAAGTAATTCAATATATGGAAAATAGTTTTCATTTCAGCAAGCCTGATTTTAATGAATTTGTATTTTTTATTGAAAAAAAAACAATATTTGGAAAGATTAAATCCGCCCTTTTTAAGAAATTGTTAGAGCAAAACGAGATTTTTTGCTGTTATCATCTTTTACGAAATTTTGAAAAAATACTTAAATCTGATATTGAAAATTATGATTTAGAAATTGAAAAATTAAGAATTGAGATAGCTAAATATTATACAGAAGTGTTAGAATTAAAGATTGCAACTAAAGATTTAAATATGCTTATGAGAGTTGAGCATTTTGAACAAAATGATTCGATTGAGATTATTAAAATAAATAAATTTGTTCCAAATGATTTTATTTCCATGGCTGGTGTCTCCACCAATGCATCCGCTCTTCGGGATGTTCCCGTAAGGGTCATCTCGAAGTAAATGGTTGGGGTTTTGTAAACCCCGTAATTGGTAGCACACCCAAAATTAATTAACTGATAATCAAGTGATTATTTTTCGTTCTTTGACATACGGGAGGCTACAATCTCAAAGGCTAGCTAAACAACATTAACAACCCTAATGACCTTAATACCGACCTCTTTGGTATGACTTTGGCTTATGATGCTATTGGCAATATCACTACTCAAACGTATGCCAATGCCAAAGCTAAGACCTTGCAAGGGATATTGTCATTTGAAACCCGACCTCTTTATGCTTATAATTTTACCTACGACAATACCAACCGCTTATTGAGTGGTGTTTTGAAAGATGGCAACACACAAGTTTTTGCTCTAACAGGCATGAGTTATGACCAAAACGGCAACATCAAAACCCTCAACCGCCAGTATTCTCCAACTCAAAACATTGACCAACTGGTTTATAATTACGCCAATATCAATCGTTTAGATGCCATAAACGACCA
>JAYWHL010000671.1:0-2053 GCA_043777715.1 Cytophagaceae bacterium
AATACGGGCGGTACAAACTACACTTGGGCTGGGCCAGTTAATTTCAGCAGTACTTTACAAAATCCAACACGTGCCAACACCACAACGGCCATGGCAGGCGTGTATAGCGTTACGGTTGTGGGTTCTACCAATTGTAGCGGTACAGCCACAACGAGTGTGATTATTAATCCAAACCCACAAATTACAGCAACAAGCAACGCCAACGGGCAAGCATTGGCATTGTGTGATGGCCAAACGGCTAATCTAAACGCCACAAGTTCGGTAGCCAATAGCTTATATCAGTGGGCTGGACCAAATCAATTTAGCAGTACGCAACAAAGTCCAACGGTTAATAATTTGGCTTTAGTGAGTCAAGGCGTATATACGGTAACTGTGAACACTTCTCAAAATTGTAAAACAACGGCTACGACTAGCATCAATGTTAAAATTTGCGAAGGTAGTATCGGAGATTATGTTTGGAAAGATAAAAACCAAGATGGGCTTCAAGACACTAACGAAGATGGCGTAGAAAACGTAAGGGTAGAATTATATACCGTAAATGCTCAAAATCAATTATCAGCCTCGCCATTGGCAGTTCAGTTCACAAAACCTACCGGTAGTTATTTGTTTGATAAACTAAAAAGCAATACCTACAAAGTGGTTTTTGTGTGGAATAGTTTGCCAACGGGTTGCTATCCAACCAAGGCCAACCAAGGAAACAACGATTTGAGAGATAGCGATGCCGACGAAATGACAGGCCAAAGTCCGAATATTGTAATCGATGTAACCAAAATAGGAATCGACAAAGATAACCTTACGATAGATGCAGGTGTTGTTACGCCTTATGGAAGCATTGGCGACTACGTTTGGAAAGAGGAAATTATCAATGGTACGCAAGACCAAACCGAAAAAGGCGTAAAAGATATTATTGTAGAATTGTATAAAACAGATACAAACGGGAATCCTACGAATGCCGTGCCTTTCAAAACCAAAATAACCGATGCCAACGGTAAGTATCTGTTTGATAGCTTATTGAGCGGAGATTATAAAGTAAAATTCATTATCCCAGCAACTGTTCAAAACCTTGGGTGTAATTTTATTGCTCCAAACCAAGGCCCAGACGACAAAGACAGCGATGTGGACAAAGCCACAGGTTTTAGCCCAAGGATTACGATTGATGTTAGAAAAACAGGCATTGATAAAGATAATTTAACCATTGATGCTGGTTTGATTACTAAACTAGGAACACTGGGCGATTATGTTTGGAAAGACCTTAACCGTAACGGAATCCAAGACGGCACGGGCGAGACAGGCATCAAAGACATTCCAGTAGAATTATACACGGTAAATGCCCAAGGCCAAACGAGTGGTAGTCCGATTGCTAGTACAATCACAGATGGAGCAGGTTTTTATCAGTTTGGTGGTTTGTTGAAAGGCGAATACAAAGTGAAATTTGTAACCACTAATTTGCCCATCGAATGTGATAAAATAACCAAGGCCAACCAAGGCAACGACCCCACAAAAGATAGCAACGCAGACCCACTCACGGGCTTTAGCCAGCAAATTAGTTTAGACCCCGAACTTGGAGGTATCGCCCAAAACAATCCAACGATTGATGCAGGTATTACACCAAAATTAGGCTCAATTGGCGACTACGTTTGGAAAGACACTGATGCAGACGGTATTCAAGATTTAGAAGAAAGTGGTGTTAAAGATGTAAAAGTGTTGTTATATGAAGCAGTAAATGGCGTGATTTCTGGCAATCCAATTGCTCAAACTGTTACGAGTGCCTTGGGATACTACAACTTTGCAGACTTGGTTTTGAACAAACAATATATTGTGAAGTTCGACCTCACTACTATCCCTGCCGAATGTGAAATCACTAAAAAAGGCCAAGGTTCAGACCCTACGAAGGATTCAGACGCAGACCCAATCACGGGGCTTTCTGGAGTGGTTTCATTAACGCCTCAAAATCCGAATAACCCTAATATTGATGCTGGATTGAAGCCAAGACTAGGAAGTATCGGTGATTATGTTTGGAAAGATGCCAACAATAATGGCCAGCAAGACTTAC
>JAYWHL010000672.1:0-5678 GCA_043777715.1 Cytophagaceae bacterium
AAAATCAGAATTTTGGCGTACGTTTATTCCATTTTGGAATCTCAAATTTTTTGATGTACTTTTCTTCGGATAAAAAAATAAAGTTGTTGAAACTTTGAATTTTTGGGATGGAGAGTATGATATTTTCCTATTACACAAAAGGCTCAAATCGTAGTGAAAACAAGAAAACCAATATTGAGAAGGCTTAAAGTTTTCGCAATACTGGTTTTCTTGTTTTACCTTCTCCCCACTTTTACTTCCTCGTTTTTATTTTATCAATCACCCATTGCCCCACTTTTTTGCCTTGGCTCGCCCCGTTGGTAATGGCGGGCATATAATGAATTCCGCCATAAATTCTGCTGATAGAGGCTTGGTCGGCGGCGGCTCTAAACGATTCAAAACTACGTACAGGAATACCAAAACGTACTTCGGTAGAATCGTCAAAGGCAAATTTTTCACCAAAAACCCGCTCCAATGCCAAGGCCGAGGCATTAGAAGCCACACTATGCCCGCTTGGATATTCTGGGAAGGGAGGCGTTTGGAGCAAAGGCTGCCAGTTGCGGTCGAGGTGTTGGTTAATAACGCTCTCAGGGCGAACCACGTTGGAACGATATTTTTCGTCCCAACAAGAAATAAAAGCGTCCATCAATGCAATAGACGTAAGCGTATAAGCCTCCGCCGTTTGCATAAGGTTGGCGTTGGCCTTTCTGGCACAAAGCCCAGCGATGCTTATCCAATGGCCGCCTGGCGAAATTTTCTTGGTGGCAAACATGGCATGGCCTTGTATGTTCATCTTGAAGGGGTTACAGTCCCAAAAATTGGCAATTACTTTTTGCTCTTCTGTTAAATTTATGCCAATGTCTTTCACTTCTTTGGCCAATTTATAGAACTCACTTTGGGGGTTCATGTCGTATTTTGGGGGAGCCACAGGGGCAAACTGGGCAGCCGAGTCGAGTGTGAGCGGGCGGATTTTTTTCCAAAGTGGCTCCACCGAATCCATGTAGGCAGGCGGCGTGGGCGCCCAAGTGCCTGGGGCATTGGTTACGGAGTGCCTAAAACCACGTGTTTGTTTGTAATTATCTTTTTTTGAATAATCCATAATATGACTGGCCACGGCCTCTCCGTATTTCATAGATCGCTCATATACATCTGCGGGAATACCCATTTCGTTTTGAAATTTGGCAAAAAGGGTTTTTTCGTAATCGTCATATTTTTCACCAGAAAAAGTAAGATT
Source organism: Cytophagaceae bacterium (assembly GCA_043777715.1). Classification (GTDB taxonomy): domain Bacteria; phylum Bacteroidota; class Bacteroidia; order Cytophagales; family Spirosomataceae; genus JAYWHL01. Next base: position 1,214 of record JAYWHL010000672.1, read on the forward strand.
TCGGGCTATTACCAAAAACGCCTTTACGCTCGATAAGCCTAAACAATATTCTTTGCCAGCTTCGGGGCTAGGGCTTTTTCCAAAACCTTTTAATTGCCCTGCCATAGAAATATAATTTGGATTGGCGGGAATCAGGGCTTCGTAGGCCGCCAAATTAGAATAGGCATAGATACGAGAAGCCACAGGTGGCGAAAAAATATCATGGACGATAACCTCCGTCATTTTGGTTTGGGCATCATGCAAAAACGCTGGGTTGTTGGCCAAGGCATTGTATTGGTCGGGCGTTGCATTTTTTTTGCAGGCCGTAATTGTTATCAAAAAGAGTAAAAATATAAGACTTTTATTCATAAAATTTGGTGGTTGAGACACTTGTGAATTTTGTTTGGTGCTGTTATTCTGCTAAACAAAACGCTACAAATATACAAATTTGGACTAAGAAAATAGGAAATTTAGATAACGACACTGATAAATGCAGGTGTATGCGTGGCACGCCTAATTATCACAACACAATAGGCGTGCCACGCATTACTAATACCAAAATAGCGATGTCATTATCAAGGTTAAATACCTATCATATCCCTTCTGTTTTGTACTGATTTATCTAAGCCAAGAAACGTTTTACAATTTTTTTTTGAAAAAGAATCATAAGCACTTAACTTTGATACGCATTAATGAACACCCTACAAACTCATTACGCCAGCAACATGAAACCTCAAATTTGGGAAAACCCCGACGTTAGTGTATTAGACGAAGTACTTGAAAACGAGGCTTATAGTTTGGTGGTTTTTAACGACGACGTCAATAGTTTTGACCATGTAATCGAAACCCTGATTGATGTGGTTGGCCACGAACCCGAACAGGCCGAACAATGCACTTTGATTATTCATTACAAGGGAAAATGTTCGGTAAAGAAAGGTAGTTTTGAAACGCTCGCTCCTATACGCATTGCGGTTTGTAACCGTGGTATTTCGGCTGAAATATTGTAAAATAAAGTAAGAGAGGGAGACCGTATTGAGGAGACAGGAGCTATTTGTCTGATTATTAATCAATTACATTTAGGAATAATACTGTTTCTGAATGCCAGACATTTTATTAAACAATTATAAAAAAGTGTAGGGACGCATAGCATTGGGCAACATTTGCTCGTCCCCACAAGTCAAAATTGTCCAGTATTCAGTATAGTTTAATTTTGTTCATTTACTTGGGCGATATATAATTAAAAAATCCATTGAATTTTCCCTCCAAACTTATTGAAGAAGCCGTAGAAGAGATTTCTAAATTGCCAGGTATTGGCAAAAAAACCGCTCTACGTTTGGCTCTTCATTTGCTCAAAAGAGACGAGAAATTTACCCATAATTTATCGGAAGCATTGATAAAAATGCGTACCCAAACACGCTATTGCAAACAATGCCATAATATATCAGACCATGAACTTTGTCTGATTTGTAGCAACCCAAAACGTGATAATAGTATTTTGTGTATCGTAGAAGACACGCCAGATGTGCTGGCGATTGAAAACACCTCGCAATATCGGGGATTATATCATGTGTTGGGGGGAATTATCAGTCCCCTCGAAGGCATTGGCCCTGCCGATTTGCATATAGAAACCCTCCTAGAACGAGTTTCGCAAGACAAAGAAACCCCCATAAAAGAGGTTATTATGGCCCTTAGCCCCACCATGGAGGGCGATACAACGGCTTTTTACTTGACCAAACGCCTCAAAATCTTCGGTCTCAAACTCACTACCATCGCAAGAGGCATACCCATAGGTGGAGACCTAGAGTATGCCGATGAGATAACCCTTGGCCGAAGCATCGTGAGTAGGGTTTTGTTTGAATAGTTATCGAGTTTCATTTTTTTTGAATACGCTCATTCTAGTAAAAAACTAACTGGCAACGTAAATTTTACCGCCACTGCCCTGCCACTTTGCTTGCCAGGCTTCCATTTGGGCATTAGCTTGGCCACTCTGAGGGCTTCTTCATCACAACCAAAACCAATCCCTTTGGCCAATTCTAGTTTAGAAATATCGCCAGTGGCACTTACCACAAAACTCAAAAATACCTTTCCTTGCACGCCCGAAGCCGCAGCTCCTGATGGATATTTGATGTTTTTGCCAAGAAATTCCATCAGTTTTTTCATTCCGCCTGGGAACTCTGGTTGCTGTTCTACTATTACAAACTCTGTTGTTTCGTCAGGTGTAGCCACTGTAACTACTTCTTTTACAGGGTTTTCGTCTATTACGATAGGCTCATCGCCATTTGGAGAAATGCCATCAATGTTTTCGGTACCGATGAGAGCGGTTGATAGTTTATCTTGGGTGGGTACTTCGGTATTGTCAGGCACATCGGCATCAATGGTTACCTCTGGGGGTGTGAAGATAATCGTTTTTACTTGTTCTTTTGGGGGCGGTGGGGGTGGAGTTTGTGGAACAATGGGTTCGTCTTTGGGAGGATCGGGTATTGAGCAAACAGTTGCCAAATGAAAACGGTCAAAGGTTTCTTGCGGGCTAAGTTTGGCATAAAGCCAAGGCCCGCACAAGGCCACCGAAAGGCCAAAAACGCCTAGAATAGTGGCTTTTTTGATGGTTTGGCCATAGCCTTTTCTGATGGCAAACGCTCCATACAACTGGTTACGGTTGCAAAAAACGATTTCTTCTAGGGTTTGGGGGGCAGGAGTTGTGTTGTTCATGGTTTGTGTTGGAAAAGATGTTTTTTGGGGAAATTGGGAACTAGTAAATTTGGTTAAGGGTTAAAGGCGAATGAAAAAATCAACTAAAATTTTAGTTATATGAGTTCTAAAAAAATCCTCGTCTTTATGGAGGATTTTTTTAATACTACACTCATAACCAAGGTGTTAGGGGGCAGGAACTATTTTGTTTTTAGCCTTATCTCAATCCTTTTAATTAATTCGTAAGTACTTGGACAATATGAGTTTGCACTATTAATGTCGTAATTATTTGTATATCAAGCCTATAGCCTACAGCTTATTGCTTACAGCACATAACATCAATTTATCTTATCTTTCCCCTTCACAGGGGCTTTTAGGGGCTTTGGGGGTTTTGGGGGTGCTGGCGGAGAGGCTGGTGCTGGTGGGGGAGGTGGCGGCGGAGGTAGGGTAATCCTATTCTCATCGCCTAATACTTTCCCTTGTTTGTATTTTACATTTTGGCCAAAATCAAAATAGATGGGCAGGGTATAGTTCACCCTAACGGCCTTGCCACCTTGTTTGCCAGGAATCCAAGCAGGCATGGTTTTTAGTAATCTTATGGCTTCGTCGTCGCAACCAAAACCAATTCCTTTCATTATTTTAATGTTTGTGAGTTTCCCGTCTGTTCCTACTACAAACTGTGTAAAAACTTTGCCCGTTACATTGGCCCTCACGGCTGCTGATGGGTATTTCACATTATCTTTAATGTATTTATACATTGCCTTTAGGCCACCTTTAAACACAGGTTGTTGTTCTACTATATTAAGAACCGTAGTGGTATCTTCTTGTGCAATGTCGTTTTCTAATAAAAACGATATGGGCAAAGTCATCTGTGTATTTACGTCTTGGCCTTTTACTTTTCCAGGAATCCATTTTGGCATTAATTCAATAACCCTAATGGCCTCATCGTCGCAGCCAAAGCCCATGCCTTTCAAAACCTCTACGCCTGTGGTGGTGCCGTCTTTCTGGACAATAAATTGCAAAAAAACCTTGCCCTGAACATTGGCTCGTTGGGCTGCTGCGGGGTATCGGAGGTTTTTTGCCAAAAATCGATACACTTCGTTGTCGCCACCAACAAACCTCGGCCTTATATCCACTTCGTTGTAAACGTCTTCGGCGGGGCGGCGGCTGGGTTTGTCTCTCAATATCGTTGGGGCTGCAAACGTAACTTTTTCGTTGTTGTTGTTGTTGCCGCCATACCCAACCACAACGGTTTCGGCGAGGTGGGTCGAATTGGAATCTTTGGTGTTTGGATTTTCAAAAACTGGTTTTTTTGACATTATGGCACTCTCTACTCGTTTTATTCCTCGGCTTTCTGAAATTGCTGCCGACGACAGCACTAACATTGCCAAGAAAAGTGGGGCAATAAAGCCATATTTTAGTAAGGCTTTTTGGGTTGATTTGGGTTTAGATAACATGGCTATTCTGCGTTTAAGGGTTATTTTATCAAAAAAATTGTGGGTAATTTCTAAAGGCTGCACGCCAAACCGTTGGCTAAACAAAAGCATAGCGTAACTGGCCACGTTGCCATGAAAACGAGCGGCGGCTTGGTCGGCCAAAAACTCGTGGGTATTTTTTATGCTTTGCTTGTAGGCATAAACCACAGGATTGAACCAATTGAAAATGGCGATGAGTTCAAACAAAAGAATGTCTGCCGAATGCAACTGCTTGACGTGGGTTTTTTCGTGGGCAATGATGGTGTCTCTATCTTTAAGGTCTTTGGATACTCGCCAAAAATTAAAAAAAGCAAAGGCTTCGT
>JAYWHL010000673.1:0-16078 GCA_043777715.1 Cytophagaceae bacterium
TGCCCCTGTTGGTGGCGGTGGAGGCGGCGGACAAGCCAGTGGTGGCGAATCATCAGGTTTGTTCAACTATATCGTGATGGGTATGTTGGCCTTGATGTCGTTGGTGTTGTTGGCTTTGTTGTCAATGGTTAATACGCTTTCTAAAACCGTTGGTGGGGCTGGTAATCTAGCTACTGACAATCTACCAAGTTTTGGCGAACGTTTCAAAACGGGAATCGAAGCACTGTCGGGCAATCCTGCCTTTAAGTCTGCGGCATGGTTGTTTTTCTTGTTGGTGGTGGGTAAAGCCACTATTGACGGTTCTTATGCCATAGGTATCCATCAAGGATATGCCCCAACTCAACCAATAGAATTTTCGCATAAACTACATGCTGGCGAATACAAAATCAATTGTAACTATTGCCATACAGGCGTTTACAAAGGTAAAGGAGCTAATATTCCTGCGGCTAATATTTGTATGAACTGCCACAATGCCATCAAGAAAGAATCTCCTGAAATCCAGAAGATTTATAAGGCCATCGAAACCGACCAACCAATTGAGTGGGTACGTGTTCACAATTTGCCCGACTTGGCCTATTTCAATCATGCCCAGCATACCAACGTTGGAGGAATCCAGTGCCAACAATGCCATGGCGAAGTAGAAAAAATGGAGGTAATCCAACAGCGTTCGTCATTAACGATGGGCTGGTGTATTGATTGTCATCGCAAAACCAACGTAAATGCCAAAGACAATGCCTATTATGACAAATTGGTAGAATTACATAAAGCAGAAGGCGGCAAAGAACTCAAAGTTGCCAACATTGGTGGCCTAGAGTGTAGCAAATGCCACTATTAATAGTTTTTCTACAAATCAATCAATAAAACATTACGATTTATACGACTTATATATAGATATGGAAAATACGACCAAAAGGTATTGGAAAGGTTTAGAAGAATTAAGAAACGATTCTGAGTTCGTTAAATATGCCAACAAAGAATTTCCTGATTCGCCAGTAGATAGCGAAGGCACTTATCGAAGAGATTTTCTCAAAACACTTGGTTTTGGTATAGCGGCCGTTTCGTTGGCTGCCTGTGAAACACCAATACGCAAGGCCGTTCCTTACCTCAACAAGCCCGAAGACATAGAAGCAACCATTGCCAACTGGTATGCCTCAACTTATACAGATGGTGGCGAATACGCCTCAGTATTGGTAAAAACTCGTGAAGGCCGCCCAATTAAACTAGAAGTTAATAAATTATCTTCTATCTCTAAGGGGCTAGGCGTTAGAGCCCACGCCTCGGTATTAAGCCTTTATGACAACGAAAAACTCAAAGGCCCTCAAGTAACTGGTAAAAGTGCGGCTTGGGAAACTTTGGATAAGGACGTAATGGCTGGCCTTGCTAAAAGCAGTAATGTCAGAATCATTTCGGGGTCTATTCTTAGTCCAAGTACAAAGGCTGTTATCGCTGGCTTTAAGGCTAAATATCCATCAACACAACACATTAGCTATGATGCTAATTCTGTTTCTGGCCTTGCACAAGCCAATGGAGGTATTGTTCCAAGCTATGATTTTAGCAAAGCAAATGCCATCGTTGGCCTCTCTTGTGATTTCTTAGGAACATGGCTTGCCCCAGACGCATTTTCAAGTCAGTGGGCAAAAGGTCGTAAGTTAGGGAAAGACAAAAAAGAAATGTCTCAACACTTTCAGTTCGAGTCTATCCTTTCATTAACAGGTTCAAATGCCGACTATCGCACCCCTATCAAGCCATCACAAGAAGGTTTGGTGGTGGCTTCGCTTTACAATAAAATTGTTGGAGGTTCTTTAAACGATGGAGGTATCAAGGTAGAAAATCTTGATAAAGCAGCTAAAAAACTATTGGCAAACAAAGGAGCTGCATTAGTGGTATCTGGCTCAAACGACCCTGCCATACAGGTATTGGTAAATGAAATAAATAAAGCATTGGGCAGTTATGGCACAACGATAGACATGGGTACGCCCGTAAACTACCGTCAGGGCAATGACTTAGCCATGAATACTTTTATTGACGAACTAAAAGCTGGCAAGATAGATGCTGTGATTTTTTACAACACCAACCCAGTTTATAACCATACAAGAGGCGAAGAAATAGCTGCGGCATTGCCAAAGGTAAATCTATCGGTTGCTTTTAACGAAAGAGCAGACGAAACCGCTTCACTTTGTAAATTCATCGCCCCAGATTCACATTACCTAGAATCATGGAACGATGCCGAGCCAAAACGAGGTTCATTAAGCCTTTGTCAGCCAACCATTTCTACAATTTTTAATACTCGTCAAGCACAAGATTCTTTACTTAAATGGTCGGAGGCCAACGTAGCGTATGCCGATTTACTTCAAAGTAACTGGACGGCTAATTATCTTAAAGGAAAGTCTTGGACACAAGTTTTGCACGATGGCGTACACGAAATGGGTTCTAGCGTTTCATCGGCCACTCCCTCGGGCGATGTAGCTGCTGCGGCTGCGAGCATTGCTAAAAATTATAAGGCAAATAATTCAGGAATTGAATTTATAACCTACGAAAAAGTAGGAATAGGAACGGGTTCACAGGCCAATAATCCTTGGTTACAGGAATTTCCAGACCCTATCTCAAAGGCTTGTTGGGACAATTACGCTGCCATGTCGCAAGCCACAGCCACGAGCCTAAAGCTAAAATCGTTTGATGTTGTAAAAGTTGCAGTAAAAGGCAAAGAATTTGAACTACCTGTTTTGATTCAGCCTGGCCAAGCCAATGATACCGTAGCGATTGCAATTGGTTATGGCCGTACTAAAGCAGGAAAATCTGCCGATGGTGTAGGTGTAAACGTATTTCCGCTTGTAGGAACTATGGCTACGGCCACAATCACTGCCACTGGCGAAGAAAACAAAATTGGCCAAACCCAAACCCACGAAACAGTAATGGGAAGAACGGCCGTTTTGCAAGAATCTGTTTTGGCCAATTGGCAAAAAAATCCGAAAGCTGGAAAACATATTGTTGAAATTGAGACTTCGGAAGGCCCAAAAACACCAACCGAGATTACCCTTTGGAATGGCCACGAGCGTAAGAACCACGCTTGGGGAATGGTTATCGACCTTAATGCTTGTAATGGTTGTGGGGCTTGTGTGGTATCTTGCCAAGCTGAAAACAATATTGCAGTGGTGGGTCGTAAAGAGGTAATTATGCGTAGAGAAATGCACTGGATGCGTATCGACCGTTATTACTCGACTGATATTGACACTGATGGTATGAGTGCTTTGGACAGAGCCTTGGAAGGTGGCCTAGAAGTGGCTTCGGCCAATCCAGAGGTAACATTCCAGCCTTTGATGTGCCAACATTGTAACAATGCTCCTTGTGAAACCGTTTGCCCAGTTTTGGCAACAACGCACAGCTCGGAAGGCTTAAATCAAATGACTTACAACCGTTGTATTGGTACTCGCTATTGTGCCAACAACTGTCCATATAAAGTACGTAGATTTAACTGGTTTAAGTATTTTGACGAAGGCGATAAGTTCGATTTTCATTTCAATAACGATTTGGGCAAAATGGTAATCAATCCAGATGTTACTGTTCGTTCTCGTGGTGTAATGGAAAAATGCTCAATGTGTGTGCAGCGTATTCAGGCAGGGAAGTTAGAAGCCAAAAAAGAACGCCGTCGCCCAGGGTCAAACGAAATCCAAACGGCTTGTAGCCAATCTTGTCCAACAGGAGCAATAACTTTTGGAGATATGAACGACCAAACTAGTGATATCGCCCAATTGATTTCACACGAAAAAGACGGTCGTTTGTTCTATATGCTCGAAGAAATAAATGTATTGCCTTCGGTTTCTTATTTAACAAAAATTAGAAATAAAGATGGTAAAGCAGAAGTTGCCCATGCAGGACACAAAGAAGAGCATAAGCACGAAGAGAAAGTGGAACATGAAGGCCACAAAGCCGAATAATCAAACTCAAAAAGATTTAGTCTAAGAATTAATAAGAAACTTGAAATTATAAAAATATGTCTAGTATAAGTGCATCTGTAAGACCTCCATTGGTAATAGGAGACAAGTCGTACCACGATATAACCGTTGATGTGTGTCGCCAAGTAGAAGGCAAGCCCTCGTCGTCATGGACAAAAGCATTCATTGTTTCAGTCATTGTTTTAGCTTACGGGGCTGCCTGTGTAGGCTATACTTGGTGGAAAGGGCTTGGTGTTTGGGGTTTGAACAAAACCGTTGGTTGGGCTTGGGATATTACTAACTTCGTTTGGTGGGTGGGTATTGGCCATGCTGGTACGCTGATTTCAGCTATATTATTGTTGTTTCGTCAAAAATGGAGAACTTCTATCAACCGTGCCGCCGAGGCCATGACCATCTTTGCGGTATTGTGTGCTGCTTCGTTTATTTTGATGCACATGGGGCGTACTTGGTTGGCTTACTGGGCATTGCCTTTGCCAAACACTTTTGGTTCGCTTTGGATTAACTTCAACTCACCATTGGTTTGGGACGTATTTGCCATCTCAACTTACTTCTCGGTTTCACTTTTGTTTTGGTACATGGGGCTAATTCCTGACCTTGCTACCATCAGAGACCGTGCTACAAATGCTACATCAAAAGCCATTTACGGAATGTTCGCAATGGGCTGGACGGGTTCGGCAAAAACTTGGGCTAGGTACGAATATGTTTCTCTGATTTTGGCTGGCCTCTCAACACCGCTCGTATTATCAGTTCATACGATTGTATCAATGGACTTTGCAACTTCTGTAATTCCTGGTTGGCACACAACCATCTTCCCCCCATATTTCGTAGCAGGTGCTATCTTCTCGGGCTTTGCAATGGTTCAAAACCTAATGCTTATTACAAGATACGTGTTCAAATTAGAGGCTTACATCACTTTGGAACACATCGAATCAATGAATAAAGTAATTACCCTAACAGGTTCTATCGTGGGTATTGCTTACTTAACAGAGTTTTTTATCGCTTGGTATTCGGGCGTAGAATACGAAAGTTATGCCTTTATCAACCGTGCATTTGGTCCTTATGCTTGGGCATATTGGGCTATGATGAGTTGCAATGTAATTACGCCTCAATTCTTTTGGATTCGTAGCGTTCGCCGTAACATCATGTTCACATTCGTACTATCAGTGATTGTAAACATAGGTATGTGGTTCGAGCGTTTTGTAATTATTGTTACCTCACTTCATAGAGATTATGTACCTTCAAGCTGGGCTGATTTCTCGCCTACTATCTTTGATATTAGCGATTACTTGTTCTCATTCGGTTTCTTCTTTACAGCTTTCTTATTGTTTACTAAGTTTTTACCAGTAATTAATATGGCCGAAGTAAAAGCCGTTTTGAAGGGTGTGAAAGATAAAAAGTATGCCAAGCACTAATAGCAAAATTTTAATTTAACGACAAGCGTTGGTCTAGGGAAATTCTGAAAACCAATATAACTCTACTTAAAATGAGTAATTCAAGCAAAAACTATTTGGTAGGCATCTACGATGATGAAGAAGTTGTACTATCAGCAGTAAAAAAAATCAAGAGCATAGGCGTAAACGTGCATGAAGTATATTCGCCCTTCGCAGTCCATGGCCTTGATGTAGCCATTGGTCATCCACGTACACGTATTCCTGTGGCAGCTTTCCTTTTTGGCGTAACGGGTACTTGTTGTGCTTTGTTTTTGACCATTTGGACAATGGGCATTGACTGGCCGATGATTATTGGAGGTAAAGATTTTATCGCTTTTCCAGATTTTATTCCTGTAACTTTTGAATTAACCGTTTTGATGGCCTCGTTCGGTATGGTATTTACTTTTTGGCTATCAAATGGACTTTGGTGGGGCAATAAAGCCGAGATGCTAGACATCAGAAGTACAGACGATAAATTTGTTATGGCTATCGACTTGGCTTCCAACAAAATGGCTCAATCAGACATAGAAAAAGTATTGAAGGATTCTGGTGCGACAGAAGTAAGTGTAAAGCACGTCTAATTATATTTTGTAATAGGGAATGAAAAATATACAATTCATTCAAAAAAGTTAAACTCCAATCACAATGTTTAAGAAATATTCAGGATTTATTTGGGCAGGTGCAGCCCTCTTGGTACTCCTCATTTCGTCTATGGGCAAAGACCCTCAAAGTACGGGTGTAGAGTTTTCGCCAAATATGTACTACCCTGTTGGCTATGAGCCAATGTCTCAAATAGAAAAACACCCCATCAACCCGCTTGGTATGAATATGCGGAAGCCCGTTGATGGTACTGTATCAAGACGTAACTATCAAACTACTTTTAACACGGGTAATGATAGTGCTAAGGTTGATTTGATGGTTTACAACATCAAAGCTGACGACATGGCTGGTTCAGAAACAAGACTTACAAACCCAGTACCTATGACCGAAATTTCAATGAAAGAAGGTCAGGAGTTATATGAAAAATTTTGTTTGCATTGCCACGGCGAAGGAGGAAAGGGAGATGGGCCAGTAGCAAAAATGTATAAAGGTGTTCCTGTTTACTCAAGCGATGCCCTAAAAGACCTCAACGATGGCCACATCTATCACACCATTACACATGGAAAAGGGCGTATGTGGCCTCATGGCTCACAAATATCTCCTGTTGATAGATGGAAAATAGTGCAGTATGTTCACAAACTACAAAAATCATAAACCAAATGTCGCATTTAGGTTTAGTTAGTTGAACAGAAAAGTATATTAAAATTTTAAGTTAATCATTCGGCTTTGGCCGCTATACAAATCAAAAAAAAGATGGCTGGACATTCACACTACACAGTTGATTCAGTCGAGGAGTGGTACGTATTCGCTCCCGAGAAAAAGAAACAACTAATCACTGGCATGGTTATCGGCTTGGCTTTGGCCGCAGTAGGGGCGTTCCTTATTTCAAAAGGTTGGAGTATAGGAATGAATCACGTTGAACACGCTTCTGGTGCAGAACATTCCCACGACGATCATGGCCTCTCTCCTTTAATGAAACGAATTATAGCCAATTTATGGGTAAACGGAGTTCTTTTTACTGGAATTTCAGTAATTGGTATGTTCTTTATTTGTTATCAATACTTGGCTTGGGCTGGTTGGTCGGCAGGCTTCAAGCGTGTGCCAGAGGCTTTTCCTTCGTTTTTGCCTTATTCTCTTGGCTTGTTAATTGTTATTTATCTCGTGTTTGGAAAAGATATTTTTCACTGGATGCACGATGGCGTAATGGACAAAGGCTCTGAACATTATGATGCAATTATTGCAGGTAAAAAAGGATTCTTGAACAAACCCTTCTTCTTGGGAAGAATGATTTTTACCCTTGTTTCATGGGTTGGACTTTGGTGGATGTTCAGAAAAACCTCTCTGCTCGAAGACGAATTAGGAGGAGACCAACATTGGTACAAAATGAAAAACATCGCTCGTGCCTTTATCTTTGTTTTTGCCGTTACGTCTTCAACAAACGCTTGGGACTGGGTAATGTCAATTGACACACACTGGTTTTCTACGATGTTTGGTTGGTACACTTTTGCAAGCTGGCACGTAACGGGCTTGGCAGTGATTATACTTACCATCTTGTATTTGCAAGATGCGGGTTATATGAAATATGTGAATGAAAACCATTTACACGATTTAGGAAAACTAATGTTCGGTTTTTCTGTATTCTGGACTTACGTTTGGTTCTGTCAATTTCTATTGATTTACTATGCCAACTTTCCTGAGGAAACCATTTATTACAAAGAGCGTTTTTCGGGATATGGTGGAATTTACAAAGCACCATTCTTTATCAATTTCTTCTTGAATTTTGTTTTTCCATTTTTAATATTAATGACTAGAGACGCAAAAAGAAACAAATTATTCCTTAAAATTGGGGCTTGTGGTGTTGTAATGGGTCATTACTTCGACTTCTACAACAATGTTATGCCAGGTGTAGTTGGTGAACATGCAGGTTTTGGAATTTTGGAATGGGGATTCATCTTATTCTTTGCTTGTGCTTTTGCTTATGTAGTATTGAATGAATTAACAAAAGCATCATTGGTAGCCAAAAACCACCCAATGTTAGAAGAATCACTTCATCACGATATTTAGTAACTATTTGATTATAAATGATTTGTATTTATTTGAATTTTTTTTTCAATTTTTGCCAACAAAAATACATCTCAAAAAGTTAGACACGTACTTTGATTAAAACACTTTCAAAAAATCAATAAAATGAATTTTTTAATAATTGCTCTCATTGCTGTATTTTTGGTTCTAACCATTATGGTTATATCAAGGGTTTCGTCTTTGACCAAAAACTTAAATAACGGTGGAACTTCAGTAAATGAAACTTCAGCCGATGAATATAACGATTTCAATGGCAAACTTTTGTTAGGATTTTTCGTTGTCGGAGTTGCCTTGGCCGTTTGGTCATATTTTCACTTCAAAGAAAGATTTATGCTGCCAATTGCTTCAATTCATGGATTGAACACTGACAGTATGTTCTGGCTTTCGATGGGAATGGCCGTCCTAGCCTTTTTTGTTACAAACGCTTTCTTGTTTTACTTTTCCTTCAAATATCGATTTGTGGCGGGAAAAAAAGCTACTTATTACCCCGTTAATCATACACTTGAATATGTTTGGACAGCAACTCCAGCCGTATTGATGGCAATTATGGTGTTTTTTGGTTGGAAACTTTGGAGCGATATTACCAAGCAAGAGCCTGATAACGCTATCGCTATCGAGGTAATGGGAAAACAGTTTGGTTGGTATGTGCGTTACGGTGGTGCAGATGATAACAAATTAGGAATGTATAATTACAAATTAATTGTTGATGGTAAGAATGACCATGGAATTGATTTGACCGACGAATCGTCTTTCGATGATTTTACCACTACGGAGTTACACCTCAAAAAAGGACAACCCGTGGTACTTAAAATCAGAGCTAGAGATGTATTACACAGTGTGTTTCTTCCCCACTTTAGGGTAAAAATGGACGCAGTTCCTGGAATGCCAACCAAGTTTTGGTTTACTCCAACCAAAAGTACTGCGGAAATGAGATATGAATTAAGCAAACCTGATTTCAACTATTTCTTAACCTGTACCGAAGTTTGTGGAAGAGGACACTTTGGTATGAAAATTCCTGTTTTTGTAGATGAAGAAGAGGATTATAATAAGTGGATAGCCAGTCAGCCAACTTGGTTGAGTTTAAATAAAAGTTTCTTGGCAAAAGTTCCCGAAAAACTTAAAGCAAAGGCATCAAAATATGCTGGAGTGGAAGAAACTCCAGCGGATAGTACATCAAGTGCAAGCACAGGTAGTGTTGCAGCAGGAGCATCAATGAGATAAAAGCTAAATTTATAAATAATCAATAAATAATAATAACCATGTCAGCAAATACAGCAACAGTGGACGTACATGTAGCACATGATCATCACGAAGCCCACGAACACCATGAGCAGAGTTTTATTAGAAAATGGATATTTTCTGAAGATCATAAAGTTATTGCAAAACAATATCTGATTTCGGGTATTCTTTGGGCAGTAATTGGTGGAGGAATGTCATTAATTTTCCGTTTGCAATTAGGTTTTCCTGATATGAAAATGGAATGGTTACGCCCACTTTTAGGCGGTTGGATTACAGAAACTGGGCAATTAAACCAAGAGTTTTATTTGGCACTAGTTACCATACACGGAACTATCATGGTGTTCTTTGTATTGACGGCAGGACTAAGCGGAACCTTTTCAAATTTCTTGATTCCTCTACAAATCGGAGCAAGAGACATGGCATCGGGATTCTTAAATATGCTTTCGTACTGGTTTTTCTTCCTTTCAAGTATTATCATGCTGTCATCAATATTTATTGAGACAGGTCCTGCATCAGGCGGTTGGGTAATTTATCCCCCACTAAGTGCATTACCTCAAGCCATGCCAGGTTCGGGATTAGGTATGACTATGTGGCTAACAAGCATGAGTATTTTTATTGTCTCATCACTTTTGGGAAGTTTGAACTACGTTACAACCATCATCAATCTACGTACAAGAGGAATGACATTCAGCAAAATGCCATTGACAATTTGGGCATTTTTGTTCACAGCCATTTTGGGTATTTTATCATTTCCAGTATTGCTCTCGGCTTGTCTTTTGTTGATTTTTGACCGTAGTATGGGTACGTCTTTTTACCTTTCAGAAATATTTATTAATGGAGAGGCACTTCCGAATCTTGGAGGTAGCCCGATCCTATTCCAACACTTATTTTGGTTTTTGGGTCACCCAGAGGTTTATATCGTTATTCTTCCAGCCTTGGGTATCAGTTCAGAAATTATAGCAACAAACTCAAGAAAACCTATTTTTGGTTATCGTGCCATGATTGGCTCAATGCTAGGCATTACACTACTTGCGTTTATCGTTTGGGCTCACCACATGTTCGTAACAGGAATGAATCCTTTCTTGGGTTCTGTATTTATGTTCCTGACTTTGGTTATTGCAGTTCCATCAGCGGTAAAAGCATTCAATTACATCACTACGCTTTGGAGAGGAAATATCATCTTTACACCAGCCATGTTGTTCTCAATTGGCTTAGTTTCCTTCTTTATCTCTGGCGGAGTAACGGGTCTTATTCTTGGAAACAGTGCTTTGGATATTCAATTACACGATACTTATTTTGTAGTTGCCCACTTCCACTTGGTAATGGGTAGTGCAGCGTTTTTTGGAATGATTGCTGGTACATACCATTGGTTCCCGAAAATGTTTGGTAAAATGATGGACGAAAAATTAGGATACGTTCACTTTTGGATGACCTTCATTGGGGTTTACTTTATCTTCTTCCCAATGCATTACATCGGTATCGCAGGTTATCCACGTAGGTATTATTCATTCACTAGTTTCGATCCATTGGATACTTTTGCTGACTTAAACGCATTTATTAGTTTATCGGCCATTTTCACATTCGTAGCTCAGTTGGTATTTATTTACAACTTCTTTAACTCAATGTTTAGGGGTAAAAAAGCACCAATGAATCCTTGGAACTCAAATACTTTGGAGTGGACTACTGCAAACCCTGGGCATGGTAATTGGGAAGGAGACATTCCTGCGGTATATCGCTGGCCTTATGATTACAGCAAACCTGGTGCAGAATCAGATTTTATTCCTCAAACTGTACCGTATTCGGCAACACCAGAATCTAATCTTCCAGAAGAAAACGAGATGATAGCTCTTGAAAACGAAATCCAAGGATTGAAAGGAAATCAATCATTAGTATCGTCTGGTTCAGGAGGTTGGTAAACCAATATGTTTCCTAAAGGAAGCCAAAACTAGAAATAAAGGTTAAGAGGCTCAAAAGAGCCTCTTAATTTTTTTAGAACCAAAATATTATGTGGTTTAGAAAACTAGGAGTTATTACCATCATAACCATTTACTTGTTGGTTTTGGCAGGAGGTATCGTAAGAAGCACAGGTTCTGGCATGGGTTGTCCCGACTGGCCAAGGTGTTTCGGACAATGGATTCCGCCTACTTCAATCAACGAACTTCCCGCTGACTACCAAACAATTTATGGGGCTAAATTAAAGGGAGAAGTAATTTTTAATTCTACCAAAACTTGGATTGAATACATCAATAGATTGCTTGGGGCATTGACTGGCGTTTTTATATTTGGAATGCTGGTGGCATCAATTCCATACTTGAAAAAGGACAAACTGGTTTTTTATTTAACATTTACAAGTTTTCTTTTAATTGGATTTCAAGGTTGGTTAGGCTCTAAAGTAGTGTCTTCTGAACTCCTCCCGTTCATGGTTACCTTACACATGATGTTGGCAGTAGTTATCATCTTTCTGCTATTGTATATATTATCAAGGTCGTTTGTAGGCGTAATTAAAATTGAGAATATCGCAAACAAAAATCAACTAAATACACTTTTAATAGTAGCAATAGCGGTTACAGCCCTACAAGTAGTTTTTGGAACACAGGTAAGAGAGGCTATCGATGAAATGTCTAAAAGAGTGGGAGAGGGTTTTAGAGAAACTTGGGTTGCTAGTTTAGGTTTAGAATTTATTATCCACAGAAGTTTTTCATGGGTGGTTTTGATATGCAACTTTCTCTTAATCTATAAATTTAGACAAAACAATATTAGGAATGGAATATTGAATAGGCTCGTTTTGGGTTTGGGATTTTGTGTGATAGCCGAAATAGCAACGGGCGTATCTTTGGCTTATTTAGGTTTTCCCGCTTTTATTCAACCATTGCATCTGACCATAGGAATATTGATTTTGGGAATACAGTTTGTAATTGGATTATTTGTAAACGAAGAACGAGTTTTTCTAAAAGCGATTAAATCCGCATGATAAAATGATTATAAATACAGAAATAAACTTAAAAACCGCAATAGCCGATAAAGCAAAAGCCTACTTTGAACTACTAAAGTTTAGACTTTCACTTACAGTTGCTTTCTCAGGGTCGTTTGGCTACCTTTTGGGGATAGAACACTTTGAATGGGATAAGTTTCTTGTATTTAGTTTCGCAGGTTTTCTGCTTACAGGTGGGGCAAATATCATCAATCAAATCATTGAAAAAGATTTGGATAAATTGATGAAAAGAACACACCTAAGACCGATTCCGACAGAAAGGGTAAGTAGAACAGAGTCAGCCGTCTTTTCAATCTTTTTGTTCATTGTTTCTTTCACAATGTTATGGCAATTTAGCGTTGGAGCGGCCTTAGTGGGACTTTTATCATATATTTTGTATGGTTTTGTTTATACTCCTCTCAAAAGAGTTGGTCCCATTGCGGTTTTTGTAGGTGCTTTTCCTGGAGCATTTCCGCCTATGATTGGTTGGGTGGCGGCAACGGGTCATTTTGGTTTAGAACCTGGGATTTTATTCGCTATTCAGTTTTTTTGGCAATTTCCACACTTCTTTGCCATCGCTTGGGTAGCTGACGAAGACTATAAAAAGGCTGGATTCAGACTATTGCCTAACAATGGTACAAAAGACTTGAACACGGCCATACAGATAATGATTTACACATTATTCCTGTTACCATTAAGTTTCGTGCCTTATTACCTAGGAATGACAGGAATTAACTCTGCTTTTGTAACGCTCGTTTGCGGAATCTTATTTTTAGCTCAAACATTTCAATTGATGCGAAATTGTAACGATAAAACAGCACTGCGGCTAATGTTTGCATCGTTCATTTATTTGCCAATTGTTCAGATTGCTTTTTTATTAGATAAAATTTAGAAACAAAATTTAAAATTTACAATATCAATTTTGAAGTATTTGAATAGTATTAGTTACGCTAAAACAACTCATCACTCAACATTCATCACTATAAATTTAACATGGCAACTCAAATAAAATTAGCTGAAATAAATAACGAACCTGCCGAAACACTGTCCGTACACCCACAAAAATTCATGCTATGGCTGGGTATAGCCAGTATATTAATGATGTTTGCAGGTTGGACAAGTGGCTACTTGGTAAGGAAGGCCGAGGGCAATTGGTTAGAATTTGATATGCCAAAAATCTTTTGGTATAGTACAGTCGTATTGATAATTAGTAGTGTTTTTATGCATTTATCGGTAAAAGCAGCAAAAAAAGATAATTTTAGTTTACTAAAAACAAGCATATCTATTACTTTTGTAATGGGAATAGCATTCTTGATAATGCAATTGATGGGTTTTTATGAATTAGTTAATCAAAACCTATTTTTTGTGGGGAATCCATCGGTATCGTTCTTCGATGTTTTTATTTTTATACATGGCGTTCACGTTATCTCTGGTCTCATCGTTTTGTGCTTTGCTTTTGTGGCAGCTTGGAAGATGAACATTCATGCCAAACGAACTGCACAAATAGAAATGTCGGCCATTTATTGGCACTTTTTAGATGGACTTTGGTTGTATTTATTTGTGTTTCTTTTGTATAATAATTAAAAAAGAATAGAGATAAGTTTGTGAATAAAATCAGAATTAGTCCAATTAAGGTAAATAATAATATTAAACTATAACATAAACGAAAATTAGAAAATGGCAGCACATTCAGCTCATGCAGTTGCAGAACCTCAACATTTATGGTTGGGCGGGGCAGAACCAATGAAGGCAAGTTACGGGAAATTGATGATGTGGATATTCCTTTTGTCAGATACCTTCACATTCTCAGCACTATTAGTAACCTACGGCCTCATTAGATATAGCCACCCAGCCTTTGATGAAGCAGTGTATGGTACTTTCCATTTCTCACAGTTATACTGGCCAACTCCCGAAAAAGTATTTGAAGCCGTTCCGTTTTTTCACGGAACATCATTGCCACTGGTTTTTGTGGGAATAATGACCTTCATCTTAATTTTTAGTTCGGTAACGATGGTACTAGCCGTTGAAGCAGGCCATAGAATGGACAGAAAAGATGTTGAAAAATGGATGCTTTGGACAATCCTTGGTGGCTTTACATTCTTGGGTTCACAGGCTTGGGAATGGGCTCACTTTATTCACGGCCCTGAACTAGACAAAGCTGCAACGATGCTCATAGATGGCAAGCAAGTGGCTATTGAGGGAGCAAACCTTGTGAGAAACCCTTACGGCCCAGCACCTTTTGCGGATTTGTTTTTCTTTATCACAGGATTCCATGGTACACACGTTTTCTCTGGTGTTATTTTAAATATTATGATATTTTTTAACACTGCTATGGGTGTTTATCAAAAACGTGGCCACTACGAAATGGTGGAAAAAGTGGGTCTATATTGGCACTTTGTAGATTTGGTTTGGGTATTTGTATTTACCTTTTTCTATCTCGTATAATCTAAACTATATAATAAAAATATCATGGCACAATCTATTGATACAGAAGAGCAGGTAATTGCTCCACCACAAACAAAAGCTATTTGGATGACCTTTTGGATTTTAGCAGCATTAACGGCATTCGAGTTCTTGATTGCTTTTACGCTACACAGTAAAGAACTAAGGTTATTGATTTTCGCTTCTATGACTATTGTTAAAGCGTTTTATATCGTAGGAGAGTTTATGCACCTAAAGCATGAAGTAAAATCGATGATTTGGATGATTATTATCCCATGTATCTTCGTGGTGTGGTTGTTAGGAGCAATGATTTGGGAAGGTGGAAGTGTAGAAAGCAATAAAGACCCAAATAAAAGAGTAACCGTTTCGAAATCGGCAACGGCGGCAAGTGAATCCAAAAAGTGATTTTTTGAACTGAAAATTATTGAGAATTTCGTTAAAAAGGTAAGTATAAGAGCATAAAAGGGGTAAAGGCGAAAAGCTAAAACCGCAAAATATGAAGAATATCAAAAAAACAGGAATCCTAATTGTAGCATTAGTGATTCCTGTTTTCATTTATTTGTTCTTGAAAGGATTCGGAACAAATCATTACAAGCTACCAAGGTTTATCCCACAGATAGACTCAACAAACGATGCCCCCATTATTAAAAATGGTGATACTTTGTTTAGAACCATTCCTGATTTTAGTTTAATAGACCAAGAGGGAAAGGTTTTTGACCAAACCAAAACGAAAGGTAAGATTTATGTGGCTGACTTTATTTTTACAAGATGTGCGAGCATTTGTCCGCAAATGTCAAAACAATTGTCAAGATTTCAAGACACTTTTTCAAACCAAAACAACGTATTAATTGTTTCTCATAGTGTAGATGCAGATTACGATACACCAAATGTTTTGACTGCCTACGCCAAAGAATATGATGCAGAAAAAGGGAAATGGTATTTTTTGACGGGAGATAAGAAACAGATTTATAACTTGGCACACAAAGGGTATTTTATTCCTTTACAAGAAACCGAAGGCGAAACCGACCCAAATAATACTTTTACGCACAGCGAACGCTTGATTTTGATAGACTGGAATGGCGTGATAAGAGGGTTTTATGATGGTACAGACAAAAAAGACGTAGATAGGTTAATATTAGAAACAAAGATTTTAGTTGATATTAAAAAAGATAAAAACGAGTAATAAAATTAGCTTTAACAATGAGTAAACACGAACATACCAAAGATAAAAACCTACAAATTATTCAGATAATATCCATTTTGATACCTATTGCGGTGGCGGCTATATTAGGTATAAAGACCAAAATAGATTTGGGTTCATGGACAAAAGTACTGCCACACGTAATTGGAGGTATTAATAC
>JAYWHL010000674.1:0-2046 GCA_043777715.1 Cytophagaceae bacterium
TCGTTCATCGTAAAAGTTACTACGCCCTTTAGCCTTCGGCTTTCTCTGTGATAGGGTATCATGGGCAGGTGGTCGGTAGTGGGGTATTCGTCTAGGGCTAGGCCAATGTGCTTATAACCAAGCTCTTGCTGAATAAAATACAAGAAATTCAGAGAAAATTCTTTGGCTTTTTTTAGTTCAATTTCTCGTTCTTCGGGGCTTAGTTCCAAGAGATTCAGATAAAAATCGTTGCCATGTATAGGCCAATTTATCATAATTTTTTGATTGGGTAATGCTCCGTAAGTCAGCATTTTTTCACAAGAAAAAAGCCTAGGCATTTTTTTATCAGGACAAAAAGTCTCACAAGCACAAACAAATTCTTCACGGTTATAACTCGCAGGTTTTGAAATAGTGTGGTCTGTGCCTTGGCCAAAATCTTTAAGCGTTAGCACATACGTCAGGTCTTGAACAATGGCATTGGCCGAATCTGGGGCTATGCGTTCGTTGTATTTGCTTTTGGCGTCCATACCCACATCATATTTGGCTTTTAGCTTGGCGGCTACATCGCCTAGTTCGGTGGCATCTATCAAAATTTGGGCTTTTATATAATATTTTTTACCCAAAAGGTCAGAAGCAATAACCACCCAACCTTTATTAGTTTGATAAATAATATCCTCTTTTACTTGCATCATTACTTGCAAATTTTTTTCTCGGTAGGTCATATTTCTCAAAATCCTTGCCCCCATCGATGGCTCAAAAAGCGTATTACTTACCCAACCCGTATTGATGTTTTTTTCGCCTCCATACCATTTATACAATTCTTCTCTAAACTCCGCCCAAAGGCCAGATGGCAAATTATGATTACCGTCTATGGCACTCACCCCCGCCGAAGTGAGCATACCGCCCAACCAAGGTAACTCTTCGATAATCAGCGTTTTAGCACCCATTCTGGCCGACTGTATGCCCGCCATTGTGCCGCTTGCCCCACCTCCAATTACTAATACTTGTACGTCTATTAGTTTTTCGCCATTAGCCAAACAACTGCTAAGACTAATCAAAAAAAGAAGGAGAATTTTCATAGATATAAGGATAAGTAGCTGTAAGCTATATGCTGTAAGCAATATGCTGTAAGCAATATGCTGTAAGCTATATGCTTGATATACAAATAATTACGACATTAATAGTACAAACTAATTTTGTTCAATTACTTAGAAGTACTTGGCATTGATTTTTTTAGAACATTCTCAATTACCTGATTTCGTAAATTTATATTGAATTGAAGTAAGAAACAAAAAAAAGAGCAGGCGAAACGCCCACTCTTTTACTTAACCTCTAAACTATATTTTCTAGTCTTCGCTACGGCTTAGTGCATATATTACTAAACCAAATCCTATTTTGTTGATAGCGTCACCAATGTTATAAATTACGTCCATCGACTTTGCATAAGCACCGTCAGCTATTTCCATTCCAAAAAATCCTCCTTTAGTACCCAAGATATATCCTAGTGGATAAATTGCCCAACCTACTAACACAAACCAACCCAAAGTACCATTAGCGGCACGTACTGCTGGTGAGCCATTTGCGGCCAATTTGGCTACATCGCCAAACCATACTAAGTAAACGATGTAGAAATAAGCAATACCCGAAATCAATCCCCATACCCAGCTAACGCTTTCGGTTGGGTGAATTGCCTCACCGATATAACCCGTTACTAGCATCACGATAGAACCTAAGATTAATTTCCACAACAAGTCGATTTTTGCACCTGCTTTCTTAGTAATTAGATAAAACTCTACGCACATCAAAGGCACAGTAAGAATCCAATCCACATACCTAAAGAAAGTTGGCGACTCGCCAGTTGCAATGTTGTACTCTCTCATGTAGTAGTAATGTACTGCGGCAATGAAAGTGATAAGACCAGAAACCAATAACGATGTACGCCACGCTGGGCTAGTGTTACCGATTTCAAAAAAGAAGAATACTGAAGCGGCCATCATAGCCATACAGCCTGTAAAGAATGTGAAAGCAACGTAGTTGTCGCTCGCAATTGGTTTAATCTCCAATAAT
>JAYWHL010000675.1:0-5659 GCA_043777715.1 Cytophagaceae bacterium
CCTATGGCCTATTACTTACAGCTTCTTAGTTTCTTTTTCTTTAGTTTTTCAGATTCAATACATTTACGCATAAATCAACACCTTGGATTTATTAAAGCAAAAAACACTGAATTATCTTTTCGGAAAGACGATTCAGTGTTTGAAAAAATGGAGTAACTTTATTTTCTGATTACTGGGATAGTTGTGTGAAGTATAGCATAACACAGAAATTTAGCTAAGAATATTGCTTTCGCAAAGGTGTTTGGTGAGCCACCAAACACGGAAAAAAAATCAAAACTACCCCAAGGTCTGTGGCTTACAGACCTTAGCGGAGGAGGTCAGTGTAATGGCCGATTTTATAAAATGTAGCACAAATACAGAAATTCGTTTAAGCGTATTGCTTTCGCAAAGGTGTTTGCTGAGCCACCAAACACTTAAAGAACTTACCCCAAGGTCTGTGGCTCACAGACCTTAGCGGAGGAGGTCAGTGTAATGGCCGATTTTATAAAATGTAGCACAAATATAGAAATCCGTTTAAGCGTATTGCTTTCGCATAGGTGTTTGATGAGCCACCAAACATGGGAAGAACTTACCCCAAGGTCTGTGGCTCACAGACCTTAGCGGAGGAGGTCAGTGTAATGGCCGATTTTATAAAATATAGCACAAATACAGAAATCCGTTTAAGCGTATTGCTTTCGCAAAGGTGTTTGCTGAGCCACCAAACATGGGAAGAAATCATAAAAGGCTTTTTAATTAATTTTTTTTTCGGGGGCAATCCACGTATTATTTTCTGAATTTACGTCTGGCAATTTATGTTGAGGGTCCAGTACAATGCGTTTTAATGGCTCGGTACTCGGAAACTTAAATGTCCAAACAGCCCCCCTTTGCCAAACTTCTACGGGGAGGTCTAGGGTTTGTTTTTTACCAGAAATCGTTTCTATTTCCACCTGCACAGGCATTGCCCAATGCTCTAGGTTTTGAATACTGATAAACGCTCCCTTTTGAGGGTCGTTTTGGTTGTATTCTACGGCCATAATGCCTTGGTCGAGGCTATAGTTTTCAAAAAACCAGCCTTTCCAAAACCAGCCGAGGTCTTCGCCACTGGCGTCTTCGATGGTCTTAAAAAAATCATAAGGGGTTGGATGCTTAAAAGCCCAACGCTGAATATAAACACGCATGGCATAGTCAAAGCGTTCATTACCAAGCACTTGTTCTCTTAAAAGTTTTAGGCCAATACTAGGTTTGAAGTAGGCCGTTATGCCCAAATTATCTGGCTGAATAACATCTGGGATATTCATGATAGGGTCTGTCCCTGGGCTAGAAAATATCTGGCCAATGCGGTGCATATCTTTCATAAAACTACTCAAACCTTCGCTTGCGTATTCGCCTTTGTTAAATTCTTGGGTAGATATTTCGTTAATAAAGGTATTAAAACCTTCGTCCATCCAAGCATATTTACGCTCGTTGCTGCCCACAATCATCGGAAACCACGTGTGGCCAAACTCGTGGTCGGTAACGGCCCAAAGTGTAGCCCCTTGGCTTTTCCAACTGCAAAAAACAATGCCTGGATATTCCATTCCTTCGCAAATACCTGCCACATTGCTGGCCACGGGGTAGGGATATTCAAACCATTTTTCTGAATAATGCTCAATACAAGCCTTGGTGTATTCGGTTGAGCGGCCCCATGCTTTGGTTTCGCCTACTTCCTCGGGATATACCGACTGTGCCAAACAGCTTTTACCACTTGGCAAATTGATACGGGCGGCGTCCCAAACAAAGGCACTAGACGTTGCCCAAGCGGCATCTCGGGCGTTTTTTATTTTAAATTTCCAAGTCAAATTTGCTTTGCCTTGTAGCTGATATTTGGTGTTATTTATTTCTGATTTTGGGCGAATCATTATCGTTTTATCGCTCTGGGAGGCCATTTTTAGTCTGTTTTGTTGCTCGGCCGTTAGCACCTCTTCGGGGTTAAGCAACTCGCCCGATGCCACCACAATATGGCCATTAGGCACGGTAATGGCATATTCTAGGTCGCCGTAGTCCAAATAAAACTCGCCTCCTCCCAAATACGGCAACACGTTCCAGCCCTCAATGTCGTCGTAAACACACATTCTTGGAAACCACTGGGCTAGTTCATACACCATGCCATTTTTGGTGGCTTGTTTGCCCATTCGGTCGGAGCCATACTCAGGAATTTTAAACGAATAAGCAATCGTGATTTTTATACCATCGCCACTGGCTTGAAGGGCGTCTTGGAGGCGTATCTGCATTCTGGTATCCGAAACAATATAATTGGCCAACTGTTTTTTACCTTTTTGGTCAATCGTTACGCTCGTGATTTTATACCCACCGTCAAAATTTTGATTACCAAACCTTCCCCCATCTACGGGTGTGGTTTTGGCTCCACGAGAGTCGGGACTAAACAAATTTTGGTCGAGTTGAAGCCACAAAAACGGCAGGCGGTCTGGGCTATTGTTGGTGTAGGTTATTTCTACTTCGCTCTTAATCAGGCTATTGGATTCGTCTAAACTAGCGGATATTTTATAACTGGCTTTATTTTGCCAATAATTTGCACCAGGATTTCCACTACCGCCTCTGTAAGAACTGGCGGGCTGGTAGTTGAACAAAGGCGAGAATAAGCTCCGATGGTCGAAATTACTAGGCGATTTTTGAGCCGAAACTTCCGAAAAACTAATAATCAAAAATAGAAATGAAATGATTTTGTGCATTGTAAAATATAAGATATTGAACTTCTTGGGGTTTTTCTTCAAAGTTAAGACATTTCTCTATTTAGTGTTGGGGGCGTGGTCAAAATCTAATTGTAGTTTGGCATTTTTCTTTACACTATTTCTAAAAACAACCTCCTTTCTGTAACAAGATATCATTAAAACAACCCCCTTTTTGTAACAAAATATCATCAAAACAACCCCCTTTTTGTAACAAAGACATTTAAATTATCCTCTAAATCGAGCCATTTCTTAAACAAATGACTGCCGTCTGTTTCATTTTCTGATTTTTTTCTATTTCTTTGCACCATGAAAACTCGCTACACCTATCCCAATTATTATTATGCCCATTCGGCATGGTCGGAATCTGTGTAAACTGATATTTCAAAAATATTACACAAAGCCGATTCATGTATTGAATCGGCTTTTTTTGTGAAAATACTTAATATCTTCGCTTTTAATTTTTTTATCATGACCCCAGCCTCTCGTTTAGATTCGGTTCAAGAATATTATTTTTCGACCAAGCTCAAAGAAATTGCCAGCCTAAATGCCAACGGCAAAAATATTTTGAACCTTGGCATTGGTAGCCCCGACCTCGCCCCTTCGGCTGCCACAATCGAAGCCCTGACGCTATCGGCACAAAACCCCAAAAACCACGCCTACCAAAGCTATGTGGGTGTGCCTGCCCTCAGAGAAGCCTTTGCCCAATGGTATGAAAAATATTTTAGGGTAAGGTTAAACCCCACCAACGAAATTTTGCCCTTGCTTGGCTCAAAAGAGGGCATTATGCACATCAGCATGACCTACCTCGAAACAGGCGACCAAGTTCTTGTGCCAAACCCTGGCTATCCAGCCTATCGGTCGGCGGGGCTTTTGGCAGGGGCAACCATTGTGGAGTATAACCTAGCCGAACAAAACGATTGGTTGATTGATTTTGAGGAATTAGAGGCCAAGGATTTAACCAAAGTAAAGTTGATGTGGGTAAATTACCCTAATATGCCCACAGGTGCAAAAGCCAATAAAGCATTTTTTGAACGATTGGTAGCCTTTGGAAAAAAGCACAACCTACTGATTGTCAATGACAACCCTTATAGTTTTATCTTAAATACCGACTATCTAAGCATTTTGAACGTTGAGGGGGCGATGGAGGTGGCCATGGAGTTGAACTCGCTGTCAAAATCTCAAAATATGGCAGGTTGGCGAGTAGGAATGTTGGCGGGCAAGGCCGAATACCTAGCCGATGTACTTCGGTTTAAGAGCAATATGGACTCTGGAATGTTTTTGCCATTGCAACAAGCGGCCGTAAAAGCACTGCAAAATCCACCCGAATGGTACGCCCAAGTAAACCAAATTTATGGTCAACGCCAACAAAAGGTTTTTGAGTTGCTAAACCACCTACAATGTGTGTACGACCCCGCCCAAACGGGAATGTTTGTTTGGGCAAAAATCCCTGAAAAATATGCCTCGGGCTATGAACTTTCAGACCACGTGTTGTATAATGCCAACGTTTTTATAACCCCAGGCGGTATTTTTGGCTCGCAAGGCAATGGCTACGTTCGTATATCGCTCTGTGCCGATGTCTCATTGTTTGAACAAGCCCTGCTACGGGTACGAGGAAATTAGGAGTTGAGAAGCGAGAATTTTGGAAGCGAGAAGGTAAGGAGATAATAGACAGGAGACGGGAGTTGAGAAGCGAGAAGATGAAAAATCATGAGATTAATACATTGATAATTTGCCTAACTCGTATGTAGCTATTCAATAATTAACTTTGTACCCTTCTTTGTGCCTTTACGCCTTCTTTCTCCTTTTGTTCCTTAATTTTAGTTATCTTGCTTTGAATAAAAATATACCCCTATGGAAACCCAACAGTCTAAAAATATTGCCGTTTTGATAGACGCCGACAACGCTCAACCAAAACTATTAAAACAAGTGATTGAGGAGGTTTCTATTTATGGAAAAGCCACCATTCGTAGAATTTATGGCGATTGGACAAACCCTGGCCTAAAGAGTTGGAAGGAAATTCTAAACGATTTTTCGTTTAGTCCGATGCAAAAATTTGAATATACCAAGGGTAAAAACTCGACCGATAGTTCGTTGATAATAGATGCCATGGATATTTTACATAGCAAAAAAGTAGAAGGTTTTTGTATTGTATCAAGCGATAGTGATTATACAGGTTTGGCCAAACGAATACGAGAAGAAGGCGTTTTTGTGATGGGCATCGGCGAGAAAAAAACACCCACGGCTTTTGTGCAATCTTGTGAAATATTTACGTTTTGTGAGAATATCGTAGAAGGTGAAAAACTAGAAAAAACACCAAAAACCGAACCACAAAAAAAGATTCAAAACCTTGAATATCAGTCTATTATAGATAAGGCTTATGATATTTCGGTAAATGACGAAACCGAAACCCTCATTGCAAAACTAGGCATCAGTCTCCGCAAAATAGACCCCTCGTTCGATGCCCGTGCCTTTGGCTTCAAAAACCTTACGCAATTGCTCGAAAACCTACCTAATTATGTGGTTACTCGCAACGAAACCGCAGGGCCAAACCAACCCTTGTTTATTCAGAAAAAAGTTATTTCAACGACTGCCCCTCCCAAAAACAAAAAACCTCGCCCCAAGCGAAAGGCTTGATACGAGGTTAAAATTTGGTTAGAGCATTTTTTTGATTCCCCTATCTGTACCCTTTTCCCCAACCCGCCCAAAGGGCTTTATGGTTTTGGGCTTGCAACTCCGTATAGCCACAATCTCCACATACAGAGGCTTTTAGTTCGGCTGTAACTACGTCCCGTATGACATGAAAACTATTGTCTTTGGGTTCTCTGATAAGCACACTCGGCTTTATGCCATCTACCGATGCCCACAGACCCATATCTATCATCCACTTTTCGGACTTACATTTTGGGCAATGTGTATTTTCCATGATTAGATTTTTGTGGTTCAACTATAAT
>JAYWHL010000676.1:0-2042 GCA_043777715.1 Cytophagaceae bacterium
CCCTTTTATTAGTAGGTTTTTTGTCGGCTTGTCAAACCACAAAACCGCTCCAAAATACAGCGGGTATTCCCTGTACTTTCATGCGTGGAGGTACGTCAAGAGGGCCGTTTTTCGACCTTCGGGATTTGCCAAGCGATAAAAACAAGCGAGACGCCATTTTATTGAAAGTAATGGGCAGCCCCGACCCCAAGCAAATTGATGGTTTGGGCGGTACCGTTACCGTAACGAGCAAGGCCGTAATGGCACAGCCCTCTAAGCGTAAAGGTATTGACGTGGATTATCTTTTTGCCCAAATAGACATCGACCGCCCCCTTGTGGATACCATTCCGCCTTGTGGCAATATGATGGCGGGAGTGGGACCTTTTGCCATCGAAAAAGGCTGGGTAAAAGCCACCATTCCCGAAACCCGTGTGATGATTTATAACATCAACACCAAGTCGGTGATAGAAGAAATCGTACAAACGCCTTTTGGCAAAGTAATGTATGAAGGCTTGGCCAAGATAGACGGTGTGCCAGGCACGGCTGCCCCAATTGTGATGAACCTCTTCGACCAAGTGGGCGTAAAAACAGGGCAATTGCTACCAACTGGACACCTAAAAGACAAAATTAATGGTATAGAAGTATCCATTTTAGATGCTGGTTCGGTAATGGTACTGCTCAAAGCCCAAGACCTTGGCCTAAGAGGCAACGAAGACGAAGCCTTTTTTAAGAACGAAAAAGAATTGATGAATCGCCTAGAAGCCATACGCTTAGAAGCTGGAAAACTAGCAGGAATGGGCGATGTAAAAGATAGTGTTTTGCCCAAAATCGGTATTTTATCAAAAGCTCAAAACCCAGAAAATAATATTCAATCACGCTACCTTACGCCCCACACCCTGCACCCAAGCCATGCCGTAACGGGGGCAATTTGTGTGGGAGCAGCCCTCAAAATAAAAGGAACTGTGGCCAATGATATTGGTAAAGAAAACGGCCAAAACAAAGAACTCATCATTATTGAACACCCCTCGGGCGTGATAGAAATAAATATTGAAATAGAACAAAATGGCGATAAAATTCAAATCAAAAAAGCAGGCACCATGCGAACCGCCCGCAAAATAATGGACGGCTATGTGTATCATTAAGAAGCGGTTGGCTTGGGTATAACTAACAAATTTCAAAATTGACGAATCTACTAAAATCATCATTTGGAGGCATAAGCAAGGGCATTAGGCTGATGTTGGTGAGTACACTTTGTTTTTCGGCCATGCAGGCTCTCATTAAATATATGCCCCAGTTTGATAGTTTTCAGCATATATTTTCGAGGTCTTTGATTGGTTGGTTGTTGAGTGTGGCGTTTCTAAGAAAAGAAGGCGTTTCGTTGATTGGTAAAAACAGTAAACTCCTCATTTTGAGGGGATTGATAGGGGCGATGTCTATGTTTGGTTTTTTTTATATCCTAACCCACATTCCTTTTGCGTCGTCGGTAGCTATCAAGTATCTATCGCCCATTTTTACGACCATTTTTGCCATTTTTTTGCTCAACGAAAAAGTAAAGCCTATCCAATGGCTTTCGTTTTTGGTTTGTTTCATAGGCATATTATTGCTCAAAGGCTTTGATATGCGTATCTCTAATTTCGATTTATTTATTGGGGTGATGTCTTCGGTTTTTGGGGGATTGCTCTATATCGTGATTCGTAAAATTGGCGACGACGACCACCCACTGGTTATTCTTCATTATTTTATGTTGATATGTACTCTAATTAGTGGCATTGTTTGTTTGTCCAATTGGCATATTTGGCCTAGTTTTTTGGATAGTTTAGGTTTGTTGGCCATAGGGCTTGTAGGCTTTGTGGCTCAAAATTTCTTTACCAAAGCCATTCAAGAATCCGAACAGCTTTCGGTTTTATCGAACTTGCGATACGTTGAGGCCATTTATGCCTTGGCCATTGGTTATTTTTTGTTTGACGAAAGCTATAATCTTTTGAGTTTTCTTGGGCTTTTGTTCATTTTTTCTGGGCTTTTTATTTCTATTGTTTTTAGGAAGAAATCATAATTCATTCTCT
>JAYWHL010000677.1:0-2041 GCA_043777715.1 Cytophagaceae bacterium
TTATCAAACCTTTAATCAGTACTTTACGGGTTTCTTCCATGGGCTTTTGCTTGTATAGGTTGTTTCAAGCAATTTCTAAAATTTGTAATATAAAAACGAGATAAAATATCAAAAAACGCCTAAGAATGCGTTGATTTTTTACTGCTCAAACAATTAGGTTCATTAAAATGAAAAACATCAATAAAGATACAATAGAAAATTATATTTTGTCCTATTCAATAACTAGGCTTTTTTGTTTTCTGGTTAATTAGTCAAAATTAATCTGTACTTAAATAAACCGTAAAGTTTTTATAAAAAAACAGAATATTAAATCTTTGTGTTCTTTGTTTCTTTGTGGTTTATATTGTGTTTGTACTTGAGCATATTCTTAAAATTAGTTTACACTATTAATATCGTAATTATTTGTATATCAAGCCTATACACGAGTGTCGGCCAGCACGGCGTATTGCATACAGCCCGAGTATTGGACAATTTTACAAAATATAGCATAACACAGAGATTTGTCTAAGAATATTGCTTTTGCAAAGGTGTTTGGTGAGCCACCAAACACGGAAAAGAAAAAACAAGCCGACAGCTAAGTGCCAATTGCCAAAAGCCACCCATACCACAACGAGGTTTAATCCGAATTGATTATATTTACATTGAAGCTGTTTAAACTTTTAATTTTAGGTCAAAATGAGGTTGTTTTTTGTCCATACGCAGATTTTTTCGAGTGCGTAGCATCGCTACGGACGATAAAAAATCTAAAGTATGGGCTGAAAACAACTCGTTTAGGGGAAAAGAAATAAGTTTAAACAGCTTCACTATCATTTCCCCCAAGTTATATTCAAAATCCTATGAAAAAATTCATTTTTTTGCTTTGCCTTTTTAGTCTTCAAGTTTTTGCTCAAAAAGGTCGCCCCCAAAGCGAAGACGACTTTTATGAACTCATTACCATTCCTGTTCCAGAGGGTATCTCCCTCGAAGTGGGCGGTATTGCCACCATGCCCGATGGCCGAATTGGTGTAAGTACTCGTCGTGGCGAAATCTGGATTGTCGAAAACCCATACATGATTGGCCAAACCACGCCACATTATACCAAGTTTGCATCGGGTTTGCACGAGGTTTTGGGCTTGGCCTACAAAGATGGTTCGTTTTATTGTACCCAACGGGGCGAACTAACCAAACTTACCGACGAAGACGGAGACGGCAAGGCCGATAATTATGAATGTATTGCCAAATTTCAACTTTCGGGCAATTACCATGAATATACCTATGGGCCTGTTTTTGATAAAGATGGTAATATGTTGGTTACCCTAAACCTAGCGTGGGTAGGGTTTGGCGAAGGTAAATTTGCCAAATGGCGAGGGTGGTTGGTCAAAATTTCGCCAGACGGCAAGCTAGAACCCATTGCGGCTGGGTTGCGGTCGCCAGCGGGTTTTAATATCAACGAAGCAGGGGATATTTTTTATGGAGAAAATCAAGGCGACTGGGTGGGGTCTGGGCGAGTAACGCATTTGGCCAAAGGGGATTTTGCAGGAAACCCAGGGGGGCTGAAGTGGGCAAAAGAGCCAAATTCACCACTTACACTAAGCCTTAACGATATTCAAGACAATGGCGAACCCATGTTTGAAGCCGCTAAAAAAACACCAGCCATTAAGTTACCAGCCGTTTGGTTTCCGCATTCTTTGATGGGAATTTCTACTGCCGATATGCTCGAAGATAATACCAAAGGTGGTTTTGGGCCTTTTGTGGGCCAGTATTTTGTGGCCGACCAAGGGCATTCTAAAGTAATGCGTATGACCCTCGAAAAAGTGAACGGCCAGTACCAAGGGGCGTGTTTTCCGTTTAGAGAAGGTTGGATGTCGGGACTTTTGCGTTTAAGATGGGGCATAGACGGCTCTATGTTTGGAGGCATGACGTCAAGGGGGTGGTCATCAACGGGTAAATCTAATTTTGGGCTTCAACGCTTGGTATGGACAGGCAAAATGCCCTTTGAAATGAAAGATATTCATGCCACCAAAGACGGTTTTGAGATAGAATTTACCAAGCCCGTCAATAA
>JAYWHL010000678.1:0-2036 GCA_043777715.1 Cytophagaceae bacterium
GAATATAGCGATGACCCTTTGAAAGCAAATGCAGGGTTTTTAAGTCCATTTGGTAGGTATTGTTCAAAAGTAAAGGCTGAATTTGCTTATAATCGTATCAGAACTGCCCTTTTTGGTACAGTTAAAAATTCTAATGATGATTTTAGAAAGCATTTTACTTTTAGAAATTTCAAATTTGATGGCCAATTAACAAATGCTGAAACCTATAATGTGAGGGATATGCACCAGATTGTTTTGACTTGCATTTCGCATACAGATAGGCATTTGAAACAATTACGCAAAGTTAAAAATCACCCAAATTATCCAAGGTAAAAAGATAAACTCCGAGCCACAAACCACGGAATTTGATAACAACATTGCTATTTTTTTTCAATTATGCGTGGCACGCCTTGTTATTATTATAAAACAGGCGTGCCACGCATACCGTACGATTTATCAATGTCGTTATCTAAATTAACATCTCTTAACATACTTTAAGGCTTCATTAACAGCCATTAAAGCATGGCCTACGTTTCAAGTGTAGAAACCCAATCATGGGAATTTTTTCAACCCTTTGAATCGTAAAAACATGAAAACCTCGAATCGGATTAAATCGCTTTTGTCTAGTTTTATTATCGTTTTTGCTTTGAGCATCAACGCAACATTTGCCCAAAACTTTAGCCTAAAGCTGGGGGTCAATCATTCCGATGTTTTGGTATCGCCCGAACCTGCCAATATTTTCACTCCAAAAACGTCCTTTCATGCGGGTATTGTGGTAAACGACCTTAAAATTTCTGAAAAAATAAGCATTCAGCCCGAGTTACAGTATTCGTTACAAGGATTTAAAGTGGCTGGAGTTGGCAATATTGGCCTGCACTATATTCAGCTACCCGTACTGGCCAAACTAGAAATGAACGACAAACTTTCGGTTTTAGTAGGCCCGCAATTAAGCTATCTGGCTAATGCCCGTATCGGCATTGTAAACGACTTGTTTTCGGTATCTTACAATGGTATTTTTAATGCCCTCGACGCAAGTATGGTGGCGGGAGCCGAGTTTAAAGTGGCCGATAACATGGCCTTGGGCGGGCGATATGCCTTGGGTATCAACAACATCAACAAAGACTTTAAACTAAGCCAAAATAGTAATTTTAACGACTATTTTCAGATGAGAAATTCAGGCTTTCAGTTTTATGTAGCTTACGCTTTTGGTAAATAAAAAATTCTTTCAATCAAAGCCAGTCTTGTACCAACAAGGCTGGCTTTTTTGTTGAAAAACCTTTCAGAAAATCTTAATATTATTTGATTTGTTATAATTTATTTCAATATCTTTGTAATATCATTTTAATATCAAATATCAATGACTGAAAAACTAATTTCTCCCATTTCTGGCTTTACGATGACCGCCTTTTGGTTCATTATTTTATTAATCGGCATCTTCTCTTTACTTGGCTACGCTGGTGGCTTGCCTATCATCGCTATCCTCTGTTTCGGTGCTAATATCATCATGCTCAAGGGTTTTAGTATTATCAATCCAAATGAAAGCATCGTTTGTACGTTTTTGGGTAAATACGTTGGGTCGGTAAAACAAGACGGTTTTGTGTGGTTAAACCCTCTATACAGTTGCAAGGGGCTTTCGTTGAGGGCGAGAAACCTAGAAACTGACAAAATAAAAGTAAACGACAAACTGGGGAATCCGATTATTATTTCGGCGGTTGTGGTTTGGAAAGTGCAAGACACGGCCAAAACGCTTTTTGAAGTAGAAAACTACCTGCTATTTATGAAACTCCAATGCGACTCGGCCGTTCGTCATTTGGCGGGTTGCTATGCCTATGACCATTTTGATGATGCCGAAAAAGAAATTACCCTGAGGGCAGGGGGCGATATTATCAACGATGAACTCGAAAAAGAACTTCATATTCGCTTGGCTCATGCAGGCTTGGGCGTGATAGAAGCAAGAATAACGCACTTGGTTTATGCCGAGGAAATTGCCCATGCCATGCTCCAACGCCAACAAGCAACGGCCATGGTGGCGGCTCGCTCAAAAATTGTAGAAGGGG
>JAYWHL010000679.1:0-2033 GCA_043777715.1 Cytophagaceae bacterium
GCAGATGCCCCTCGGCCATCAGACCCTAGGATTAAACAAGTTTTTGATGAATTACTGAAACACAAATAAAATACTGATAACCATGGTTATAGATTTGACAACTTTTTGAAAGTTGTCAAATCTTTTTTTGGCGAATAAAAGTTTTTTTGAAGTGATAACAAATTGATAATTAGGTCGTTAATGTGATTTAGAATATCATTTATGAGTACTGGGCAATTTCACAAAATATAGCATAACACAGAGATTTGTCTAAGAATATTGCTCTCGCAAAGGTGTTTGGTGAGCCACCAACCACGGAAAAGATTAATGTGATTTAGAATATCATTTAATAGGTGGTGGCTGTATGAGTAGCCTATGCTGACACAAAAGCAAGTGCGGCTTTATGGAGGCCGTTTCTGCTTTTCTTCTTGTGGCAGTACAACTTCATGGAATAGTAGTAGTAGTAATTGTAACTAATCTCTAATAAAACACTGTCTAGGTTTTATTTGGTCTGGCAGTGTTTTTCTTAACACCAACATGAAAAACATTCTCTACTGTACGCTATTTTTTGCTTTTATTTTGGCATGTAGCAATAACAAATTAAGCCAACCTCAAAACCAAATAGAATTTATTTTCAAAAATTATCCACAGGCCGAGGATGATTTAGGTGGCAAGTATTCAGCTAGTCAGGCTAAAATTCTACTTTTAGATAACGATAAGCCTATTGTTTTAAGTCCTAAAAAGGCAAATGACACCTTATTAATCAAAGTAGAGAGCGTTGAGCATCTTTTATTAATTCATCGTTTTACAACTGTGAGTGGCTTGGATATTGTATTAAAAAATGGAGATAAGGTTTTGGTAGATTATAAAGGCCATTTCCCGATTCTGAAAATTACCAACCGAAAAACTTTGAAATATGATTGCCAATTAGATAGTTTAATATTGGCCAAATTTGGGGACAAAATGCTTTCTCCAATGATAGTTTACGTGACGCCTTTGATGAAATTCGATTTAGCAATTGTTAGTAAAATTGGCCTCCCTGCTGCAAAAAAAGCCTATTTAAAGCTCCAAACAGATTACTTTGATAAGTCAATGACCTTTTTGCAGCAGGGGCAATCATTGATTGATTCTTTAAGAAATCAAAATGAATTGAGCAATGAGGTTTATACTGTTTTTAAAGAAAGAATAGAATTGCAAACCCAAACCCTAAAAGCCTCAGAGCAAAAGATTGATTTACAAGATTTTAGCTCATTTTTAAAAACGTATCAGCCTTTAGGAATTATGGAAGATTATTACAAAACTTTACTAGAAACAGGTTATGATACCCTAATGGTTAAAAAACAAAAAACATATTTTGACTTTAAAGACGGTGTAAACAGAGATTATAGAGAATCGTTTGAGGCACTTTCAAAAAGTGATTTGTTTACCGAAAAAGATAAGGCATACTTGCTTTGTAGAGAAACTAAACGCATTGGCTACTCTTTTAATAAATCTGATTTTTTGGCTTATTTTGATCGATTAAAAACCATGGTAAAAGACACAGGAATGATTAACCCTATCCAGAGAGAATTTGCCTTAAAATTTATTGTATCGGACGAAACCAAAACAGCTAAAGTACTAGACAGTAATAAAAAAGCTCTGAACTTTGATGCTATTGTCAGTCAAAATAAAATTATCTACCTTGATTTTTGGGCGAGTTGGTGTGGGCCATGTCGTGCCGAAATGCCCGCTTCTAAGACATTAAAAGCCGAATATGAAAAGCAAGGCGTTAAGTTTATTTATATCTCAACCGACCAAGATTTAAATGCTTGGGCAAAGGCCGTTAAACAAATTGGACTCTTGCCAAACGAAAGTTATGTGTTGCCAGACGGGGCAGAATCGGCCATTTACAAACAGTTTAAAATTGCGTCCATTCCCCGTTATATGATTTTTGGGAAAGACGGCAAAGTAATCAACGCAGATGCCCCTCGGCCATCAGACCCTAGGATTAAACAAGTTTTTGATGAATTACTGAAACACAAATAAAATACTGATAACCATGGTTATAGATTTGA
>JAYWHL010000680.1:0-2026 GCA_043777715.1 Cytophagaceae bacterium
GACGTACCCGCAGCTAGGCCATCAATTCCGTCAGTGATGTTGGCACCATTAGACACCGCCGTGATGATAAAAATAATAATGAGTACATACAAAATCCAAGTGTATTGGTCGGATAAAATCCAATCTGGCAAAATTTTTGAGTAGTCGAAAAGGTTATTCTTAAAAAAAGGCACGTTGGTTACCAAACTTTTTATGTCGGTATAATTGCTGATAGTTCCTACGCCAGTACTGATGATGGGCTTGTCGTAGATACGAACTTTGATGTCGTCATTAAAGTGCATCGTAAGGCCAACGATAAGCCCCAAGCCCACTTGCCCTACAATTTTGAAACGCCCAGGGAGACCCTCTTTATTTTTTCTAAAAACCTTGATATAGTCGTCCAAGAAGCCAATCATACAAGTCCAAATGGCGGCTACCAACAACAGA
This sequence comes from Cytophagaceae bacterium, assembly GCA_043777715.1. Classification (GTDB taxonomy): domain Bacteria; phylum Bacteroidota; class Bacteroidia; order Cytophagales; family Spirosomataceae; genus JAYWHL01. The sequence goes on from JAYWHL010000680.1 coordinate 427, forward strand.
ATAATATAGACATTAGACAGTTTGGCAAACAACAGCACGGGAATAACCAAGGCAGCCAAAATAATAAAACCACCCATTGTGGGAGTACCTTGTTTTTGTTTTTGTCCCTCAAGGCCAAGGTCTCGGACGGTCTCCCCTATTTGTAGGTTACGTAAAAGATTGATGATTTTTCGGCCATAAATTGCCCCAATCAGTAGCGATGTAAAAATGGCTGCAAATGCCCTAAAGGTTATGTACTGAAACACACCAGCCCCAGGAAAATTAAAATGTTTGTCTAAATAATCGAATAGATAGTAAAGCATGACAACAGTGGTTTGAGGATATTTGGGAGCATTAATTAAAAAAAAACGGAAGCAATTTATAAATTTCTAGGCAAATTTTACTCAGTTTTTAGGCTTGGCTTTTAGTAAACAAAACAGTAAATCGCTAATCGAATTATGGATGTCCGACAATATTTGTGGTAAGGACGAGCAAATGTTGCCCAATAGCATTCGTCCATGGCGTCATTGGAGAGAATGGACGAATACTATTCGTCCCTACGTTAGCCATTCCACAAAAACTGTCATAGAACCCGAATTATTTACTGGATAGTCATTTTTTTCTTTAGCGTAAAATTCTTGCCAAGATACACCCGCCTTACTTGTTCGTCGGCGGCGAGGTCTTCTGGGGTGCCATATTTCAAGATTTTACCTTCAAAAAGTAAATAAGCACGGTCTGTAATAGACAGGGTTTCGTCCACGTTGTGGTCTGTAATAAGCACCCCAATATTACGGTGTTTTAGTTTGGCCACGATGGTCTGAATTTCTTCAACGGCAATGGGGTCCACGCCCGCAAAGGGTTCGTCTAGTAATATAAACTTGGGGTCCACGGCCAAGGCACGGGCTATTTCTGTTCTGCGGCGTTCGCCACCCGACAATAGCCGTCCTTGATTTTTGCGTACGTGTGTAAGGCTAAATTCTTCTAATAATTGCTCGGTTTTAGCCTTTTGTTCGGCTTTTGGGAGGTCGGTCATTTCCAAAACGGCCAAGATGTTTTCTTCGACCGTGAGGGTTCTAAACACCGACGCCTCTTGGGCTAGATAACCAAGCCCCAACCTTGCCCTGCGGTACATGGGTAAGGCAGTGATGTCTTTATCATCTAAAAAAACCTTACCGCTATTGGGTTTTATCAGCCCCACTGCCATATAAAAAGATGTGGTTTTGCCAGCACCATTTGGCCCCAAAAGCCCAACAATTTCGCCCTGTGCCACCTGATAACTCACTTGGTCGTTTACAAGCCGTTGGCCGTATTTTTTAACTAGGTTTTCGGTACGTAATATCATATTTCAGTGCTTTGTTTGTTGTTGAACGCAAGATAAGTACAAATACAAAATAAACCACAAAGGAACAAAGAATACAAAGAATACAAAGAGTTGATATTCAGTTTCTTATAAATAATTTATGGCTTTTTTTCCGTGGTTGGTGGCTCACCAACCACCTTTGCGAAAGCAATATTCTTAGACAAATCTCTGTGTTATGCTATATTTTGCAGAATTGTCCAGTACTCAGGCTTTTTAGTTATCGTTTACTTTGCTTAAATACTTGCTACTAGGATTCAAGAT
>JAYWHL010000681.1:0-2026 GCA_043777715.1 Cytophagaceae bacterium
CAGTATGTCAATATTTTGATAGGGACGAATGATGTAAATGCCGTCTTAGTTCCGAAGCATCATTATTATAGATTGGGGAAAATTCCTGCGGGACTAATGCCCAATAGCAACGATTATGAGGTTAATTTGCGTACAATTATTCAAGCACTAAAAACCAAAACCTCGGCTTATATTTCGATGATGTCGTTGCCAATTATTACAGAAGATTTAAACTCGAAGGCCAATCTTTTGGCTGATGAATATAGCGAAATCATTAAAAAGGTAGCTCAATCCGAAAACATAACGTACCTAGCCCTAAGAGAAAAACAAAAGGCTTTTTTGCTAGAAAAAAATCAAAAAACCAAACTGATTTACGAAAAAACCGATACCTACCTAAGACTGGCGGCCTTGAAATATTATATCTTGAAAAAAGACTGGGACGAGATTACGACCCAAAACGGCAATTTGCTTACCTTTGATAACCTCCACCTCAATTCGGTGGGGGCAGGAATGATTGGTAATTTGGTCAGAAAAACCTTGGCCGATGTACCCGAATCGCCTAAAATTGATATTCCATGAAAAACCAAATTTTTTATTTTTCGTTTTTGATAATTACAACCATCGCTTTTATTGCCTTGGAGTATAATAGGCCAAAAGTGCTGGACTGGACACAAACGTTTTCGAGCAAAGACAAGATACCTTATGGCACACGGGCCTTGCTAGAAATGCTAGGGGTAGTGGCGGGCGGTAAAGACCCCATTGTGGTAAGAAAACCCATGTATAATCTTTTTACGGAAGACTCACTTGCTTTGGGGGGTAGTTTTGTTTGTATAAACAATGCCTTTGAGCCAGACACCAACGACCTCCAGCAACTGTATGAATTTGTAGCCAAGGGAAATGTGGCCTTTATTGCTAGTAATCAGTTTTCTGAACCATTGCTAGACACACTGCATTTGAAAGTTGAACAAAACGACCTCATTGATTATTTTAAGAAGGATTCATTATCAAAACTAAAAAACGTAAATCTCAAAGCCCTTACCAATAACATTGGCGATACCATCAAGGTAAGGTTATTGGTAGCCCAAAATCAACAATTGTATAACATTCCGCATCAAACTTACGAACTACATTTTGTGGCCAACGACACCACTCGTGCCAGTGTGTTGGGGGTAAACAAAAAAGGCCAGTATAATTTCTTGAAAGTGCCTTTTGGTAAGGGTGTTTTTTTGTTGCACAGCGTACCTGAGTCTTTTTCTAATTATTTTTTAGTGGCCAACTCCAACGCCGATTATTCGTTCGAGGCCCTGTCTTATTTGCCGCCAACCACCATTTATTGGGACGAATACAGCAAACAAGGCCGAGCCAACGAAGGCAGTGTTTTGAGGTTTTTTCTGAATAATGAAGCCCTATCATGGGCAGTTTATTTAAGCATTTTTGGTATTTTGTTGTATATGATTTTTCAAGGAAAACGTACGCAACGCATCATTCCTATTATTGACCCGCCTCAAAACACTTCTTTGGCTTTTGTGCAAACCATTGGCAGTTTGTATTATCAACAGCAAGACCATAGCAACATTGCTCAAAAGAAAATCCAACATTTTTGGGCATTTATTAGGAATAGGTTTAATATCCAAACAAAGGTTATCAACGATGAGTTTGTAGAAATATTGGCTCAAAAGTGTGGCTTAGAAAAAACCGATATTGATGCCATGCTCAAGGTAATAGAACGTACCCAAAAATTTGGCTTAGTTTCCGAATATCAACTCATAGAACTAAATAATAGAATAGATGAATTTTATCAAAAATTGTAAAAATGGCTTATTGATACTAAGCCTTGGCATAAGCCTTCAAGCGTGTAGCCCAAGCGAGAAAGAACTAAAACTACAAAAAATACTTGATTTGAAGGCTTGGAAGGCCGATAGGGGAGGTTGTAAAAGTACTAGGATTGCCATGGTTGATAGCCTAAAAGCGGCCAAAGAGACAATTAGGGGAATAGAAATTAACGCCATAACGGATTTGATGGGTAAGCCCGACTTTCAGCTTTTGA
>JAYWHL010000682.1:0-5608 GCA_043777715.1 Cytophagaceae bacterium
CTTTGTTTCTCGCCTGTGTTGATACACAACAAAATATCGTGGGCGTTGGCATCGTCTTTTTCTACATAATGAGAATCGTTGGAGGCTATAATGGGTACATTATGTTTTCTTGCGAATTTAATCAAAACCTCATTTACCTTGATTTGGTCAGGAATATCATGCCGTTGTAATTCGACAAAATAATCTTCCCCAAAAAGGTCGAGCCACCACAAAAATTCTTTTTCGCCCTCTGCTTCTCCCTTTCTTAAAATCGCTTTTGGTACACTCGCCCCAATACAACAAGTGGTAGCTATGAGTCCTTTGTGGTACTGTAAAATCAAATCTTTGTCTATTCTCGGATACTTGCCATACATTCCTTCAATAAAACCTAGAGAACATAATTTCACTAAATTTTTGTACCCTTCTGGGTTTTTGGCCAACATTAATTGATGATACCTTACGTCTTTTTGTTCCTTTGTAAAACTCCGCTTGTGCCTATCCTCAACTACATAAAACTCGCAACCTACGATGGGCTTCACGTTTGGGTACTTACTAGCTTCGGCCACAAACTTAAAAGCCCCATACATATTTCCGTGGTCGGTTATGGCCAAAGCTGGCATTCCGTCTTTATCGGCTTTTTTGAAAAGTTTTGATATTTCGGCTGCCCCATCAAGTAAGGAGTATTGGGTGTGGCAATGAAGATGAGAAAATTGCATGATTTATTATTTTGTGGTATTTCTACAATTTATAGAAGGAGAGGAGGTTCTAATACCAAAGTTGGGAAGGCTTTAAGTCTCCCCAACGTATTTTGGTGTTGAAATTATCCCAAAATCTATTTTATTATTAGGATTTTCTGATATATTTTACAATTCTGACTGCCGACATAATTAATACGGCAAAAATAACTAAACCCCCTATGGCATATATCCAATCTAAATTATTTTTTACAACCACTAAAAAAACTACCGCAAACAAAATAACGGTTGCCACTTCGTTGAATAACCGTAATTGAAAAGAGGTGTGTTTGTAAATATCTTTTTTGAGTAAAAGAAGTAGTTTTCTGCAATAAAAATGGTAAAAAATTAGCACTCCGACAAAGCCTAATTTTACCTGCATCCAAGGTTGGTCTAACCAAGTAGGTACTTGATACAACATAACTATTGCCGTGAGTACGGTTAAAACCATGGCAGGAACCATGATGGCATTAAACAATAGTTTTTCGTTTTTGAGGTATTCTTTTTTTAGAATACTGGCGTCAGGTTCGGGTTTATCGTTTGCTTCGGTATGGTAAATAATTAATCTGGGCAAATAAAATAAACCCGCAAACCAACTTACTACAAAAATGATGTGTAATGCCTTGAGGTGTAAATAATCCATTTTTGGGAAGGGTTTTGGTTGATTTTTGACTTTAGGTTAATGGCTAACAAAAATAAGAAGTTTAGATTTAAATATGGCTAAAAAAACAAAAAGCCAACCGAATGAATGGTTGGCTTTTTGCGATTAAGAACCTAATATGGGTTTTATTTTACTTCTTCAAACGAAACGTCCTCTGGTTCGTTGCTCGTTTTATTTTTGGCAGAATTATCGTCAGCTTTGTTTTGTTCGGCATTGCCTTTCATAAAATCCTCTATCGGATTCCCTTCGCCTCCGCCCGTAGCACTATACATTTCAGACGATGCAGTTTGCCATGCACCATTCAACGATTCTAAGGCAGAATCGATTCCAGCCAAATCTTTTGCTGAATGTGCAGTTTTCAACGTAGCTAGGGCTGTTTCGATGGCAGTTTTATTTCCTTCGCTTAATTTGTCGCCAAATTCTTTTAATTGCTTTTCAGTTGTGAAAATCATAGAATCAGCGGCATTTATTTTTTCGACTTCATCTTTTAACGATTTGTCGGCAGCCTCATTGGCCTTTGCTTCCTGACGCATTTTTTCAATTTCGGCATCTGTCAAACCGCTTGATGCTTCAATTCTGATTTTTTGTTCTTTGCCAGTTGCTTTATCCTTGGCACTAACATTCAATATTCCGTTTGCATCAACATCAAAAGTTACTTCAATTTGAGGCACGCCACGAGGTGCTGGTGGTAAGTCGCCCAAGAAAAACTGTCCTAACGAGCGATTTTGTTGTGCCATTGGGCGTTCGCCTTGGAGTACGTTTATTTGTACAGACGGTTGATTGTCTGATGCCGTTGAGAAAGTCTCTGATTTTTTGGTAGGAATCGTTGTATTAGATTCAATCAATTTTGTAAATACGCCGCCCATTGTTTCGATTCCTAATGAAAGCGGAATAACGTCTAGCAACAACACATCTTTAATTTCTCCAGTCAAAACTCCGCCTTGTACTGCCGCACCCACTGCCACGGCCTCGTCTGGATTTACACCTTTTGAAGGTTTTTTACCAAAAAACTTCTCTACTTCTTCTTGTACCCTTGGAATGCGGGTTGAACCACCTACTAAAATAACCTCATCAATGTCAGCCATTTTTAAGCCAGAATTATTCATGGCACGCTTACATGGTTCCAACATTCTTTGAATTAAGCGGTCGGCCAATTGCTCAAATTTTGCCCTCGATAACGAACGTACCAAGTGTTTTGGCATACCATCTACTGGGAAAATATAAGGTAAATTGATTTCCGTTGAAGACGAAGCAGATAACTCGACTTTGGCTTTTTCGGCAGCTTCTTTGAGGCGTTGCAATGCCATTGGGTCTTTTCTTAAATCTAAACCTTCATCAGATTTAAATTCTTCGGCCAACCAATCTATTATCACTTGGTCAAAATCGTCTCCGCCCAAGTGCGTATCCCCATCAGTTGATTTTACTTCAAAAATTCCGTCTCCAAGTTCAAGTACCGAAATGTCGAAAGTTCCGCCACCCAAGTCAAAAACCGCAATTTTCATATCTTTTCCGCCTTTGTCAAGGCCATAAGCCAAGGCTGCTGCGGTTGGTTCGTTGATAATACGCTTTACGTCTAGTCCTGCAATCTGTCCAGCTTCTTTGGTAGCTTGGCGTTGTGCATCGTTAAAGTAGGCTGGCACGGTAATAACTGCCTCTGTAACCGTTTGGCCGAGGTAATCTTCGGCAGTTTGTTTCATTTTTGTTAAAATTTGGGCAGATATTTCTTGTGGAGTGTATAATCTATCGCCAATTCTAACTCTTGCAGTGTCATTTGGCCCTTGTTCTACTTTATAGGAAACGTTTTTGATTTCGTTAGAAACCTCACTAAACTTGTTTCCCATGAATCGTTTTATAGACGAAATCGTATTGGTTGGATTCGTAATGGCCTGACGTTTTGCAGGGTCGCCTACTTTTCTTTCGCCATTGCCATTGTCCAAAAATGCCACGATTGAGGGCGTTGTTCTTCTTCCTTCTGAATTTGTGATGACCACAGGTTCGTTGCCTTCCATTACCGAAACACAAGAGTTTGTTGTACCTAAGTCAATACCAATTATTTTTCCCATTTTCTTATTAAATGTTTGATGATTTTAATATTTTGATAAACCTTCAACAAGATTAATGCCAAAGGGGATTTTCTGCCACATTGACAGTTTATAGTAGATACCTATTTTTTTTCTGAAAAATTTGACATAAAAAAACTGCCCCAAAATGCTTCTTATGACATTTGGGGCAGTATAATCAATGGTTATTCTCAATATTTATTTGCCTATCGAAATCATATTTGCAAATAGGCGATAGGCACCAGAAACGCCTGCGGGCAATTGTCTGAAAAACGCAAGCCCTGTAAAAATATAGTTCCCTTTGCCATATTTTGTAATTAAAAATGAGCCTTCTTGAACTTTTTCGTTGGGGTCGTTACAAGCAAAAATAGTTTGGTAATTAGGGTCCCAGGTATTTGCAAAATATAATCCTCGTTCTTGAATCCAGTTATCAAAGTCTTTACTTGTTATTTTGTTGGGAGTATTCAAGATTGGGTGTTCGGGCTTGAGGAATGTCATGGTTTGTTCTTCTACGGTAACTCGTTCACGCCCTAATTTTATCGGATAAGGGCCAATTTCGTCGGTTACGGTTCTGAAATTGGTTTGATATTGAACAATCATATTTCCTCCCGCTTCCACATATTCCATCAATCGTTTTTGAGCAAATTTAAGCCTTTCTTCGGTGTTATAAGCCCTAACGCCAACCACAATGGCATCATAACTGGCAAAAGACTTCCCTAATTCCTCATCGGTAAGCATTGTTACCTCATATCCTATTTGTTTTAAGGCCGCAGGAACGTCGTCGCCAGCACCAGCAATGTAGCCAATTTTTTTACCCTTCGTTTTTAGGTCTAATTTTATCAGCTTCGCCTCCGAATCAGGAAAATAAATCAAGTTAGGAATATGGTCATAAGCGATTGGATACAAACCTTTCTGTTCTAATTTCCCAGCCACATTTACACTTACTTTTAAAATATCCTCTGTGCTTTCGCTTGGAGGCGTTACCATAAAAACCGCCTTTTGTTCTTGATATTTTGTAGCTAATTCAAAAGGAATTGATACTGGTTTTGACTTCCAGTTTCTAGGTAATGTTAAACTTAACTCCCCGTTTGCATTGGCAACCGCCGATTTTAGTAAAACCTCAACGGCTTTGGGTTTGTTGTCTGTAAAAAGGATTACTTTTTCTTGGAGAGTTGCCGCCACAGAAGGTCTTATTTCGAGCGGACGATAAATTTCTCCTTTCACAGGATCTACTATTTTATAGGTAACAGGTATCTGAATTGTAAAATTAAAATCATTTATCAGAAAACTAAATGAGGCTTGAAAATAAGAAGGTTTGATGGGTAAACCTCTCATTTGCAGGTCATCTACTTGAAAAATACCTTTCAAAGGTTTTTGTTCCAACCAATAGGGTTGAGAAATGGGAGCATCTTTGGGTACTTCTATATCGAATGATTTTACAAAAATTTCGTTATTCTGTAAACTTTCATTCAATTTTTCTCCTTCGTTTTGGCTCGAAATTTTAATGCCTGTTAAAGTTAAACCAACAGTTGAGCGTTTGATAGTATTGGTAGCAATAGTAAATTTTTCACCATTGGCCACAGCATAATCCTTGGCATTTGCTTCCACAAAAACACCAGAACAAGCTATGATTAGTTTTTCGATTTCTTTTTTCTTTACGTCAATCCAATACGCATCATCTAGTTTTTCAAGCGATGAATAGGCTTTTAAAAGATTCGGGATAATCGATTCGGGCTGGTCAGCCTTGAAGTTTTTTATGGCTTCGTCTATCTGTTCTTTTACCATCAATCCGCCTTTTACTCTGCTCCACGACGTATTTACTTCGTCAAAAACATCTTTAGTGGCGGGTATTCCTTCTTTATGTAGCAAATATTCGGGGCGGAGACCTTTGTTCTTAGCCGAACCAAATCCTTGGCTTTTGTGCATCGACCTGCTTTCTCCTGCAATTTCGGTATATGATTTCCCCAAAAGTGGGTTATACTCTCCGATATTAACTTGGATAAAAGAACCCTTGTCTGAAGGTTTTTGAGAGGTTGCTCCAAAATTAAAGGTATTCCAAACCAAACGAGTTGGTTGCCAAGTACTCACAAATTTTAATTGTTCGGGGTATTTATTCGCATCGCCAGCGGCTTTGTAGGCTTCTTCGGCCAAAACCGCCGAGGCACTATGATTGC
>JAYWHL010000683.1:0-5601 GCA_043777715.1 Cytophagaceae bacterium
AATAAAATCATACTATTTCCTGCTCCTTTACGTGCTTCTGCCAAATGTTCTGGGGCTAATAAAGTGGCTTTTTCTCGCTCGGCATTATGCCATTTATAAGGCTCGTCAAAAAGCCCTAATTTGAATTTTATTTTCAAAATTCTAGCTACCGCATCATCTATTCTGCTCATGGGTACTTCTCCATTTTTTACTTGGCTTGCCATTGTTTTGATAACAATGCCTGCTTCCATATCCATATCGGAGCCTGCCAAAATACACATCTTGGCTGCTTCGGCTTCATTTTCGGCATAGCCATGATTTACCAGTTCGCCAAACGAAGCCCAGTCCGAAACCACGAAACCTTTAAAATTCCAACGATTTTTCAAAACCTGATTGATTAGATAATCATTGCCGCTTGCTGGTACGCCATCTATTATATTAAAACTATTCATAACCGTTGCTGCCCCTGCATCTACGGCAGCTTTGTATGGTGGTAAATAATAGTTCCAAAGTGCATACCTACTTACATCGACGGTATTGTATTCTTTTCCAGCTTCTACTGCTCCATAAGCCGCAAAGTGCTTAACGCTTGTTATAATATGCTGATTATCAGATAGGTTTCCTTGAAAACCCTTTACTCTTGCTTCTGCAAATTTTGCTTGCAAATAGGTGTCCTCGCCCGAACCTTCCATAACTCGCCCCCATCTTGGATCTCTAGTTACGTCCATCATGGGAGCAAATGTCCAGTGCAAACCTGCTGAAGAGGCTTCTTTGGCGGCAATTGAAGCCGATTGATATGCGGCGTCTAAATCCCAACTACAAGCCTCAGCCAAAGGAATCGGGAAGATTGTCTTGTAGCCATGAATAACATCATAGCCAAAAAGTAGTGGAATGCCCAAGCGAGTATTTTCTAAAGCAATTTTTTGGGTAGCCTGTGTTTGTTCTGTTCCTACTACATTCAAGAATGAGCCAACTTTGCCTTGTTTTAGCAATTCTATTTTTCCTTTAGCCCCTGGGTCGTTGGCTGCGGTTGGGCCTGTAAGAACGCCCCCATTTAATTGGTTTAATTGACCCACTTTTTCTTCTATGGTCATTCTCGAAATTAGGTCGTTCACTCTTTCTTCAATGCTTAATTTTGAATTTTTGTAAGGAAAATTTTGAGCAAAAGCAACATTAAGCGTTAGGCAAAAGAGGAAAAAGAAGTTTTTTTTCATGTTTTAAATTAGTGTTTTTAAGGTTTAAAATTAAGTGAAATATGAGAAGATAGTACAAATAAGTAGAAGATAGAATGTAGAAGCGAGAAGATAGAAGTTTAATCGCCTTATTATCAATTAATTAAAATTTATCAAAAACCGCATTACTTTTATTAAACTACTTAAATGGTGCTTTTGAGAGCCAAATTTCTGTTCTAATTTCATTTGAACTGAATAATTTGGACAAAACAGCGGTATTCTTGATTAACAGTTTGATAACGACATTGCTATTTTGTTTTCAATTATGCGTGGCACGCCTTGTTATCATAATAGAACAGTCGTGCCACACATAGCAGTGCGATTTATCAATGTCGTTATCTAAGTCAGGTATTCTGGTACTTCTTTAACTTACTTTTATCAACTTTTCTACTAGGTCGTTGGTCTCAATAGGTTTGATGACTTTACAAACTAATCATTTTTATTCTGAGTGCTGGACAATTTTACAAAATATAGTATAACACAGAGATTTTTCTAAAAATATTGCTTTCGCAAAGGTGTTTGGTGAGCCACCAACCACGGAAAAGGTCTCAATAGGTTTGATGACTTCCTAAACAAAGCATTTTTATTTTATTGTTTAAGTGCTTCATTGTCAATGTATTAATCTTCTATTTTCTTGCTTCTATCTTTGATTATTGTTTGTTGTTTAATTTTTTTAAAATGACAATTCCCCTAATTTTTGAGTTATCAATTCCATTAATTCTTGCTTTTTTTCTTCACTCAAAAAACTTTTTTCTATCCAATTCAGCATCAAGGGTTTATTCTTAAAAAAATGCTCAAATATGGAATTTTGTGTTTTTGATGAAATTCCTAAACTGTTTGCTAATTCTTCAAAGTCCGCCCTTTTTAATTTATTTTTCTTTCCATTGATGGTCAAAGCGGTTTCTTCTTTGTCTTCTGGCATAATTATTTTGGTAGAAAGCAAGTCATAAGCTGGCGATAACACCCATTCGTTTGACTGATTTTCGAGTAACGAAAAATTTTTGAGGTGCATATCGGTATTGCCCACAAGGAAATTAAAAATACTCAATTCCCAAAATCTTAGGGCATCAAAACCCGCATTGGCCGAGTATTTTTTAATGGCTTTGCCCACTTTTTCCATCGATGAGCGGTATTTGTATTCCGTTAGGGTATCGGTTATTTGGCAAAAATCTTGTACGTGAATTTTGTCTTTTTCGGAACGGTCAAATCTTTTTGTTAGATAAGCCAACTCTCCGTTTACCAATCTTATCAGGGTATTTTGAGCCGTTTTTATACCCATTTCTTGGGCTATTTTCATGATAAGACTCTCGTTTTGAGGTACTTCCTCAAATTGCTGGGTCTGCGGTTTCAAAATATACTTTCCCATTACCCCAACGATGGTCAATCGGCTTTGTTTGTTGGCCAATGGTTCGATACTCAACGATAATTTCGGTTGAACGCCTGTAACCACTTGTCGCCTATTTACTAGATTTTGAGCTATTTTATTGAGTTCGTCGTTTCCAAAACTAACGATTGGGGCTTTGTCTGTACCAAAAAATGATTTAGAGCATTTTTTATGAAAATCTATTTCATTTTCAAGCAAACTTTCGTAACAATAAAGGCACTTATTTTCGTTCATTTTCTTCAATTTTTTCGATACTCACTGCCCCAATACAATCTTGGCAAGTGGCCAATAATAAGCCCATTCTATCTCTTTGGTTTAGTTTCCAATTATTAATGGCAATGTCCAGTAGCCAACCTTCGGGTATCAGCCCATCAAAAAAAGCAAAAAGCTGTTTTTGTTTAAAAGGCATTTCTTGAACTGGAAATAAAAAGCTAATTGCTTTGTTATCAGGATTTTGCGAATATTCTGGCGTATATCTAAATTCAAAGCCATCATCAGTTTCTGAAATTTTCCCTATTATTTTTCCATAAAATAGTACTTTGCCGCTTCTATTCATTTTCCTCAAATTGTTTTTTTACAACGCCCAATTGTCCACCAAATAATTCTAAAACTTGATTTACTTTATCCATTTGGAGGCTCTTTTTACCTTGTTCCAAATCTCTCACAAACCGTAAACCTACGCCCGACTTTTGAGCTAATTCTATTTGATTAATGCCAAGACTTTTGCGTTTTTCTTTGATGAAACTAATTAAATTCGTGTTCATACTATATCAATTAGGGTATAATTTGTATTTTTATTTTAATATTATATCAATTAGGGTATAATTACAATAAAAGTAATAAAATTATATCAATTAGGGTATAATTAATAAATAATTTTTTGAAACCCTTCTTTTAATTCCCAAGTTTTGTTTTGCCAAACAAACTTACCTTTTGTGTTTTCGGGAATCGTTATTTCTGCAATAATTTCATTTTTTAGCTTTGTCAATTTCATCTTAATTTCTCCTTTTGGGTGGGGCATATTTCCCTCAATTGTAGTTAATTCGCCCAAGGCTGGAGCAATTATAATATCATCGAACCCTATTGAATTGGGCATAATACCGCAAATAGTAGCCAAAAAATCATAATTTGGACTCGCCGACCACGCATGACAATCCGACCGAGTAGGTTCTGGTTTTTCAGCAAAGGTACTCAAACCCATTTTCAACATATCCCGCCAAGGAGTCAAAGCACCATAGTACAAATTGGCCATACCAGCCTTTTTGAGGGCCTGATTCAGATAAAAACGATAATAAAAAGTGGCTTGAATTAATGATTTATCGTTCAAAACCTCAGTCATCACTTTTTGATGTAGGGACGAAGGAATACTTCCCGACAAAACTCCCATGATACTGGCGTGTTGGCTATAAATTTTTTGGTCGGGGGTATCGGCCATTAAGTTTTTAGAAAGGTTAAAACATTGCTTAAAACTATTATCAGATAGTGTTTTTGCTGTTTTTCGGTATTCATTCGCTTGATAATTGTCCCCCAAATATTCAAAAATTGAGGCGGCCTGTTCCAAAGTATAAACATATTGCAAGGTTAAAATAGACGAATTACCATTGATTGCACCTTCGGGTTCGCCGTCTTTAAATTCGTTAGCCCAATCTACGAACTTCCACCAAGGCAAGGACCCAAGCATGTTGCTTTTAGGATTTATTTTGTCGTGATGCCAATCCAATACACCTTTGATGGCAGTACTGTATTTTTTGAGGAAAGCATCGTCTTTTCGGTGCATCATAAAATCATAAAGCATGGATACCCAAAACAATGAAAAAGGCGTAATTACCTGTGTTCTATGCGATGGGTACCGCCCTTGGGTTAGCCCCTCGGCCACTCGTGAAAGATAAAAATCGTTGATGGCTTTTTTCATAAGTCTATCATCTCCAGATACATACAAAGAAATCAGAGCCTGAATCCGTGTATCTCCTTCGTATTGTAATTGCTCGTAATAGGGACAATCAAAGTAAGTTTCACCAGCACAAAGCCTTGCAGTTCGCCAGCCAACTTTCCAAATGTCAGTCATGGATTGGTCGTTACTTTTGAAACTAGCCATTTCCTTAAAAGGGTAGCCCGTATAAATACCATCGAATTTTTCTAAAATTAAGGCTTCGTTTTGGGTTTCAATTTCAATTTCAACATACCTAAAAGCCTTGTACCAAAGCGTAGAAAAAACCCTTGATTTACCACCATCGGCCACAAAAATATCATAATTGCCCATTATTTCTAGTCCTTCAATATCGTTCCGATTTTGTTTTTCTCTGTTTTTGAACAGTGCTTCGGAATAAGTAAGTTTGATTTGCGAAGCCTTTCCACCCGAAACCGTTATTTCGGGATAAGCAACGGTTTCGACTAAATTATCAATGAGTAAGGTTATTTTTTGATTTGGAGGAATCGAAATCGGAAATTCTAGCTTTTTAACATCATTTAAGCCTTTATTTTGCCTGATATTAGTAAGCGAAAACCTTGTTTCTTCCATCAAAGGAATGGTGCTAGGCATTAAAGTCCATTTATTATCGGAGCCATACCCAAAAGAATGTGGCGAATCTATCTCAATGGCCTTTGCCCAATTGGTATCATCAAAATTTTCGTTTTGCCAATCCCAAGGATATTTATTGCCATCAATTCGGTCGCCTGGGCCAACCACCATGTACGTCCATAATCTAGCCCCATTGTCGGTCGAACAAGGCGAATAAGCAATATCTTGGCTTACTTTCCATTGAATATTAGAGTCGATTGCTTTGTTTTCAGGAAGGTCAGACTGTAATAAAAATCCTGTTTCTTGCGAAATTTGAGCTACGGCGGCGTGTTCGGCCATGTTCCAAACGGTAGCTGCAATCGTATTTTTACCTTTTTTTAGATACGGGGCAATATCAAAACTTTCAAAATTCCAATGGTACAAATCGCCACGGGCTGGCCCATAGCCAATGGATAAGCCATTGATAAAGAGGCGATAACGATTATCTG
>JAYWHL010000684.1:0-2022 GCA_043777715.1 Cytophagaceae bacterium
GACGAATCAATCAGCCAATATTCTTTTACGCCACAGGTTTCGTAAATGTATTTTTTTTCGGTTAAATCCCTCACTTTATTTTTCGATAATATCTCTACAACCAAATCAGGCGAGCCTATAATCCGCTGTTCGTCTTTTATAATTCCCCTATTTTGATTTGAAATAAACAAAATATCAGGTTGCAAAACCGTGTATTCATCAAACAGTACGTCCATGGGGGCAGCCAAAACGATACCTAATTTTTGTTTTTTTACATGAATTGACATTTCAACTAATAAATCGGAAGCAATTCGTTGATGGATAAAAAAAGGAGATGGAGACATAGTACATTTACCGTTTAAAAGTTGAAAATAAGGCGGCCCTTCTGGCAATAACATAAAGTCTTTGGCCGACATCATCGTTTCCTGATTTATTACATTCATAACATTGATTGTTTTTGTTAAAGTAAAATTAATCAAAAAAAGCATTTGTTCCCTCATTGTAAAGTAGGAGTCTGTTATTCACCCACTAGAGCTAAAAGGCTATTATTCCCCCATTGGGGGCCAGGGGGCTGTTATTCCCCCATTGGAGGCTAGAGGGCTACTATTGAGCTAACTCCTCCCGCAACGCCACAAAAAAACTCCTTAATTTCTGTAAGGTTTCTATCGTATTTTCAATGCCATCGTCTAAATGACTTTTGTCGTTCATTACTTGCCTCACGCCTGCCAGTTTTAGATTTTTATCTGATTTTAAGACCATTACCTGCCTCAATTTTTCCAAATCCTTGGGGGAATATTTTCTTTCTCCGTTTCGATTTCTATTCGGAATAGGCCCAACTTTCTGTTTTTCCCAGTGATATAAAGTTCCTCTGGGCAAATTTAGAAGTGCCTCAACTTCGCTTACTTTGTAATATGCTTTTTGTGGTGTCATTTCGAGAACGTTTTTTTCCTTCACGTAAAAATTGGTAAATTTACAGACTTTTCAAACCTGTAAAGTAGTTTTTATTCCCAAATATCTCAAATATGGAACATTTAAAATTCCCAATTGGCCCCTTTGCCCCAAAAAACTCTTTTTCTGAACAAGAATTTCAAGAAATAATAAATATTATCCAAAATGCTCCGAGTAAATATCGCAATTTGGTACAAAATTTAACCGAACAAGAACTTCAAAAAAGCTATCGAGAAGGGGCTTGGAGCATCAAACAGTTGGTGCATCACGTGGCAGATATGCAAATGTTACATTTTACAAGGTTAAAAATGGCCATAACCGACCCCGAAAACACAGAATTATTACTCGTAAAAATTGACGATTGGACCAAAACACATGAAGCAAATCATGGCGAAATTGAAGATTCTCTCAAAATGTTTGAGGGCATTCATCATCGTTTTGCAATGCTTGCCGCACAACTTGATGATACTATTTTATCAAAAATCATGTACCACGCTGGGCGAAAAATCCATATCAACCTCAAACAATTATTACAAATGTCGGCTTGGCACGTTGAGCATCATTTGGCACATATCAATATTGCTCTTGGTAAATAAACCACCTACAACAAATCATAAATAACTGATATTCAGAACATTATTCGCTTTCAATAAATTTTTCTTAAAATGACTTCAGACCAAATACGCCAAAATTACCTTGATTTTTTTCGTTCAAAAGGCCACTTAATCGTTGCCTCTGCCCCACTCGTTGCCAAAAACGACCCAACTTTGATGTTTAATAATTCGGGTATGGCACAATTTAAAGACTACTTTTTGGGTAACGGAACGCCTCCCTCAAAACGGATTGCCGATACCCAAAAATGCTTGAGGGTTAGTGGCAAACATAACGACCTTGAAGACGTTGGCTTTGATACCTACCACCATACCATGTTTGAAATGTTGGGCAATTGGTCGTTTGGCGATTATTTTAAGCAAGAAGCCCTTACGTGGAGTTGGGAATTATTGACAGAGGTTTTTAAATTACCCAAAGAACGCATTTACGTTTCTGTTTTTGAAGGCGATGCCAAAGACGGCGTTCCTTTCGACCAAGAAGCAT
>JAYWHL010000685.1:0-5599 GCA_043777715.1 Cytophagaceae bacterium
AACGAATCATTAGATTATTTGAATTTAACACAACCCCTAAGCAATGTTCCTCAAACCCGAACCGACACTACAATTATGCCAGCAAGGTTCAAAGTTCCTAGTTCCCTTGAATTAAAACCAAGAACGAACAATAACAAAGTTGATTCGCTCTTGAAAAAACATATTAACGCAATAGACAAAATACATTAATCAAAACTTACAGCCTTGTAGCACTGTAAACAAAACTATGGATATAAATATTACCTTTCCTGACGGAAATATCAGGAATTACGAGTCGGGTTCAACACCCATGCAAATTGCCCTGAGCATTAGCGAAGGTTTGGCCAGAAACGTTTTGGCAGCAAAAGTAAATGGCAAAGTGGTAGATGCCAATACTGAAATTACCAGCGATGCAACCGTACAGTTATTGACATGGAACGATGATGAAGGCAAAGCAACCTTTTGGCATTCATCGGCTCATATTTTGGCCGAAGCAATCGAGTTTATTTTTCCAGGAACAAAGTTTGGTATCGGGCCGGCCATCGAAAAAGGCTTTTATTACGACATAGACCTTGGTGGCAAAGCAATTTCCAATGACGACTTCAAGCGAATTGAGGACAAAATGCTAGAGTTGGCTCGTCAAAAAAATGATTTTGTTAAAACCCCAAAATCTAAAGCCGAGGCCTTGCAATACTTCACAGAAAAAGACGATGAATACAAAATCGAATTGATTGATGGCTTAGAAGATGGTTCGATTACTTTTTATCAACAAGGTAATTTTACAGACCTATGCAGAGGGCCGCATATTCCTAATACGGGTTTTGTAAAAGCAGTTAAATTGATGAACATTGCGGGGGCTTATTGGCGAGGCAACGAAAACAATAAAATGCTAACAAGAATTTATGCCGTAACGTTTCCTAAACAAAAAGAATTAGAAGAACACCTTTTTTTGTTGGAAGAAGCTAAACGCAGAGACCACAGAAAACTAGGTAAAGAATTAGAATTGTTTGCATTTTCGGAACGAGTAGGCATGGGGCTTCCACTTTGGTTACCCAAGGGAACGGCTTTGCGTGAAAGGCTCGAAAATTTTCTTCGGAAGGCTCAAGTGAAGGCTGGGTATTCGCCAGTAGTTACGCCTCATATTGGTTCAAAACAGCTTTATGTAACATCGGGGCATTATGAAAAATATGGAAAAGACTCCTTCCAACCTATCAGAACACCCGATGAGGATGAAGAATTTTTACTAAAACCAATGAACTGCCCGCATCATTGCGAAATTTATAAAACTAAACCAAGGAGTTACAAAGATTTGCCTTTGCGTTTGTCCGAATTTGGGACTGTTTATAGATACGAACAATCGGGTGAGTTACATGGCCTAACAAGGGTGAGGGGTTTTACTCAGGACGATGCCCATATTTTTTGTCGCCCCGACCAAGTAGAAGACGAGTTTATGAAGGTTATCGACCTTGTGTTGTATGTATTCAGAGCATTGGGTTTTGATAATTATTCGGCACAGGTATCATTAAGGCACCAAACCGACCGTGCCAAATATATAGGAGATGAAGAAAATTGGGAAAAAGCTGAATCCGCTATTATCAAATCGGCTGCTGCCAAAGGCTTGCCAACCGTTGTAGAATATGGCGAAGCCGCTTTTTATGGCCCAAAACTCGACTTTATGGTAAAAGATGCCCTTGGCCGCAAATGGCAATTAGGTACAATTCAAGTAGATTATCAATTACCCGAAAGGTTTAAGTTAGAATATACAGGGGCAGACAACCAAAAATATCGTCCAGTAATGATTCACAGGGCGCCATTTGGGTCGATGGAAAGGTTTGTAGCTATTTTGATAGAAAATACAGCTGGTAATTTCCCGCTTTGGCTTTCGCCAGAACAACTGGCCGTGCTTCCAATCTCTGAAAAATATGAAGACTATGCAAATGAGGTATTCTTAACTTTACAAGAAGCCGATTTAAGGGGATATATCGACCATAGAGACGAAAAGATTGGTCGAAAAATTAGAGATGCTGAAGTGAATAAATTGCCATTTATGCTTATTGTCGGCGAAAAAGAGAAATCCGAAGGAATGGTGTCGGTTAGAAAAAAGGGAGAGGGCGATTTGGGAATGATGCCGATTGCTGATTTTATTAAAATTGCGGAACATGAAGTGTCCAAAAACTTGATTAGATTCTAGTTTTAAGGGAGTTACCTCAAAAAATATTCTTTACATTTTTTGTAAATTGTGATGAATGTTGTCAAGTTTTGTATATTTACCGAGTATTTGAAAAATTAATTTAAACAAAAAATATAATTTATGGCATTACGCCCATTAAAAGCACCAAGAGCAAGAGTTGAAGAGCCTTATAAAATCAATAATTTAATTAGGGCTACCGAAGTCAGACTTGTTGGAGAAAACATTGAGCCAGGTATTTATGATATAAAAATAGCAATTGGCAAGGCTCAAGAACAAGAACTAGATTTGGTTGAAATATCGCCAAATGCAGTTCCGCCCGTTTGTAGAATCGTTGATTATTCAAAGTTTAAATACGAACAGAAGAAAAAACAAAAGGAATTAAAAGCCAAACAAATAAAAGTTGTTGTAAAGGAAATTAGATTTACACCAACCACCGACGAACATGATTTTAACTTCAAGGTAAAACACGCCATTAATTTCTTGAAAGAGGGGGCTAAAGTAAAGGCTTATGTTCAGTTTTCGGGTCGTGAAATTGTCTTTAAAGATCAAGGGTTTAAGATGCTTGCCGATTTTGTGGCATTGCTCGAAGAATATGGTAAAGTGGAATCAGAAGCAAGGCTCGAAGGTAGAAAAATGAATATGATTATTGCTCCAAAACAATCTTTAGTTAAAAAGTAGTTTTCCATACAAACGGGGGACAGTATTAAGGTAAGAAAAGACAGGAGTTATCTGTCTGGTTACCAATTCATTAAACTTATTCAAAATATAGCTTAGCTTTGTCGTCTTGCTTGGACATAATTAAAAAGTCGTTCTGTAAAAGGACGACTTTTTTTATTTAATGTTTATCTAAAGAATACTAAAATTCAATCCCTTTGCAAACACAAGTGATTGATTAGTAGATGATTAAATTTTAATTAATCATTAATCGTACAGCATTTAACATTAACTTTTGGGTTTAGCATATTATTTCCTTAATTTTGCGGTTCAATTCAATATTTTGTTAATTTTCTAATTTTTATTAAAATGCCTAAAATTAAAACCAAATCTGGAGCAAAAAAACGCTTCAAATTGACAGGAACTGGCAAAGTAAAGCGTAAACACGCTTTTCATAGCCATATTCTTACCAAAAAATCACCCCAAAGAAAAAATCATTTGGCCAAATCTACGCTCGTATCAAAATCTGATATGGACAGGGTTTCGTTGATGTTAGTTCTTTAAGATTTTCAATCAGTTATTGTTAAACCAGATTTTGAGGTTTTTAAGTGAATTTTCCACCTCAAGTCAAAAAACAAATTTATTATGCCACGTTCGGTAAACCACGTAGCGTCGAGAGCAAGACGAAAAAAAATACTCAAAATGGCCAAAGGTTTCTATGGTCGTAGAAAAAATGTTTGGACAGTTGCTAAAAACGCTGTCGAAAAAGCATTGATATATGCTTACAGAGACCGTAAGGTCAAGAAAAGAGATTTCCGTGCGTTGTGGATACAACGTATAAACGCAGGTACTCGCCAATATGGCTTGTCGTATTCTGCATTTATTGGAAAATTACACAAATCAGGTATTGAATTGAATCGTAAAGTATTGGCCGACTTGGCCATGAATCACCCAGATGCCTTTAAGGCAGTGGTTGAAAAAGTAAAGTAACAAAAAAGGTAAGCTATTTAGCTTACCTTTTTTGTTTTAAATTCAAGTAGTATGTTACGTCTCAATCTTCAAAGTTTTTAATCCAACAATTTTTTTACTTGGGGTAATTCCAAAAATATAAATAGGGATTTCTATTTCATTTTCAGGGTTTCTTATTTCAATTACTAATTTTTCGGTAAAGGTTTCTTTGAAATGACTTGCTAATTTTTCATAAAGTTTCGTTGTTCCAATTTCTGATTCTCCATACCAATCTTCTACAAAGGTTAGTTTTTCAAAAAAAGATTCAAATTCAATACTGTTGATATTTTGAACAGGTTGATTTAGTATCTGAGCAATATTTTCAACTAAAGGAATAGCTATATCTAATTCAGATTCAAATTCGATGTATTCAAAAGGTTCGTCCGATTCTGACATAAACCAAAGGTCTTTGCTCAAATTTGTTAAAATATCTTTAAAATCAATTATTTCTGTATATTTTTCTTCTTCCATTTTTAGTTTTATTTGAAATTGTTGGTAATTATAGATACTATTGCATAAATTTTTTTTAACCCTCAAAATTACAAAGATGTTAGAACAACTAATGGGCATGATTGCAAATAATTCGCAAGATGCCATCGTGAACAATCCCGCAATTCCGAATGAGCATAACGACAGTGCGATGCAGACAATCCTTAGCTCAGTTTTAGGTGGAATGGGTGGCGGCCAACAAGGCGGCGGCGGTACTGGAGGTTTGATGAGTATCTTGGGCGGTGCCATGGGCAACCAAGGAGGCGGAGGTATGATGAGCAATCCAATTGTTGCAGGTGTAGCACAAAATGCGATTGCAGGATTGATGAATAAATTTGGAATTCAGAATGCTGCTGCCCAAGGAATTGTGGCACAAGTATTGCCAGGTTTGTTGAGCCAAATGTCTTCTGCTCACTCAGATTCAAATAATAGTTTCAATCTTGGTGATGTTACTGGAGCTTTGGCTGATGGTAAATTAGACATGAACGACATTATGAACATCGGTGGCAAACTCATGGGTGGTGGTAACGCCGCTGGAGGTAATGCAGGTGGTGGAATAGGAAGCCTTTTGGGAGGTTTGTTTGGAGGTAAATAATTCGCCAACAACACAGTTTGATTCCCAAAAAAGCAACGAAGCAAAACTTCGTTGCTTTTTTTATGATATTTTGTTCAAAAACGTATGTTTCATTTCTTCATATCTCAATTGGGGCATGGCCGAAATTTCTTTCACTTCAATGTTTTGGGGTAAATCAAAGGCTAATAATTGTTCAACAAAATTGAGCATGATACCCCCTAACCATTTGAAAACAATGGTTTTACATTCCAAAGAAACTACATTTTCGCCCTTTTCATGCTCAAACGCAAGCCGATAGGCCGAGTCCCAGTTTTTGCCTGATAGTAAATAATCAATTAATACCTCATTCATAATTTGAGCAGGAGGTAATCCATTACTCAGTTTTTTGCCATTTTTATAATCAAACCAAGGGAAAAACAAAAAACTATCTTTGATATGATTCCATATTTTGAGGGCATGGAATCCATCAACTTGCGGACTAAAATCAGGGAAATAATCTTGGATAATGGCCGCTTTTTGAGCATCTTCAAAGTGTGCAGCGTTGTCCAAGAACAAATAATTTACTTTTTGGGGATAAACCTTACCATACGCTATGGCCAATTGAGCACCAGTTGCCGAACCATAAATATTAAATTTTTTAACTGAAAAGGCTGAAAAAAAACCATCTAATATAGGCAAATAATCCTGTAACGAAATAGGAGCAA
>JAYWHL010000686.1:0-2021 GCA_043777715.1 Cytophagaceae bacterium
GATAAATCGTACTGCTATGCGTGGCACGCCTGTTCTATTATGATAACAAGGCGTGCCACGCATAATTGAAAACAAAATAGCAATGTCGTTATCAAAATATTACTCATTAAAATCAGCCCCCACTTACGGGCGGAATAATGGCGATGTCATCATTTGGTTTGAGGATAATGTCGTTTTGGGCGTAGTCATCGTTTACGGCTACCAATAACGAGGAAAGGCGAGCGAAATCAGGATAAGTGTTTTTGAGATACGCCAGTAAATCGGCCACGGTGGCGGCTTCGGGCAAATTAATGACCAAGCCCGAAGCCCCAGCGATTTCCCTACCAATGCCAAAAAAAGAAATATTGAGTGTCATAGAAAATCAAAGCTAGATTTATGAAATGTAGAAATGTGTTGGTGGTAAATAGATACCCAAAGGTCTGACAAAAAAACGGTTTTATGAAGTTTGTCAATCATTAACAATTTGAAAGCTAATTGATTCGTTTTCAAACGTATCTGTTTTTTCACTATCTTTGCAGTCTTATGCTAAAAATACGTTTATTATTATCCCTTTTTGTTGTAGCACTAATCTTTTCATCGTGCAGTAAGTTCCAGACCTTGTTAAAAAAAGGGTCTTTTGAGCAGAAGTACAAGGCTGCCAACGAGTATTATAAAAAGAAAGATTATTACCGTGCAGGTATTCTTTTTGAAGAAGTAGCCCCCAACCTCAAGGGTTCGGATCAGCAAGAGTTGGCCGAATTTTATTTTGCTTATTGCAAATATCATCAGGGCTTTTATGCTGAGGCCAATCATCAGTTTAGTCGTTTTGCAGAGACTTTTGCCCGTAGCCAAAGTGCCACCGAAGCTACTTACATGGCGGCCTATTCGCTTTTTAAAGATTCGTCCGACCCATCACTCGACCAAACCAGTACCGTAACGGCCATTGGGGCTTTGCAGGAATTTATTAATCTATACCCTGAAAGCACCTATGCGAAAGAGGCTGATAATATTCTGAAAGATTTGCGTAAGAAGTTAGAACGCAAGGCATTTGACAAAGCCAAACTATATTTATTAACCAAAGACTATGATTTTTATAGGTTAAAGTCCGCAGTGATTGCCTTTAATAATTTTCAACGAGATTATCCCGATTCTGACCTCAACGAAGAAGCTACTTTTTTGAAAATTCAAGCTGGTTATGAATATGCCAAGTTGAGTATTGTTTCAAAACAAACCGAACGCTATAACGAAGTAATAACCACTTATCAAAGTTTTGTTGATAAATACCCACAGAGCAAATTTTTAAAACAATCAGAAAAATATTTTGACCTTTCTAACAAAGACCTCGTTAAAGTAGCGGTACAATTAAAAGAAAATAAGATTTTGACAGACCAATACGAAAAAGAGCAGAAAGAAAGAGAGGAGAAAGAAAAACAAAAATTAAAAGATAAAAACGCTGCCAAAGCGAATCCATCGAAGCTAGGCAGTGGCGACAGCAAGCAATAATATACCAAAATAATAACACATTAAAATACTAAAAATATGCCAACTAATCCCTCAATCGTAACTCGCAACATGGCCGATGTGGCTGCCAAAACTGGCGGTAATATGTATGAGTCGGTAAATATTATCTCGAAGCGTGCCAAACAAGTGGCTACCAAAATGAAAGACGAATTGAACAACAAACTTTCTGATTTCGCTTCGTCGGTTGATAATCTTGAAGAGATTTTCGAGAACCGTGAGCAAATAGAAATCTCAAAGTTTTATGAGCGTATGCCCAAGCCTACGTCTATCTCAATCGATGAGTTTCTTGAAGGTAAACTTCAATGGAGAGACAAAGCAAAGGTAGAGGAATAGCACCATGGTTTTGGATTGAAGGCCTTGGTGTTTATTTACTTACTTCGTAATCCAATCCCAAAAAACCAAACTAGCTTTTCTCGGTATTATCAAACAAAAATAGTCAGGCCACCAGCCTGACTATTTTTGTTTAGATACTGAAGCTGTTTAAACTTATTTCTTTGGTGTAATGATAAACGGAATACAAT
>JAYWHL010000687.1:0-5596 GCA_043777715.1 Cytophagaceae bacterium
CTTTTTTCTTGGAAAATCCAGCCCAATTTAGGCCCCAAGCCCCAACGCCTTATTCTGAAATCAAGGGGAGTGCCTTTGATAAACTGGTTCAAGAGGTAATAAATATTTCTAAAAGAAGAAGCCCAGAACAAACCACAATGGCAAGGTTTTGGGACGATAACGCCCTCGTAACCAAGCACAAAGGCCATGCAATGTTTGCCGATAAAAAAATGACCCCTGGCGGCCACTGGATAAATATAGCGGCCATGATGTGTGTTCAGAAAGATTTGGATTTAGTAAAAACCACCGAAACCCTAGCATTAACTTCTTTAGCCATTTATGATTCGTTTTTGAGTTGTTGGGAAGCCAAATATGCAACACAAAGAGTTAGGCCACAGACCGTTATTCAAAATACCGTTGATGAAAAATGGGTTTCTTTTCTGCAAACGCCCCCCTTTCCTGAATATACCAGTGGGCATAGTACCATATCGGCAGCCGCAGCCGAAATTCTTACTGCTAATATTGGCGATAATGTGGCTTACGAAGATACAACCGAAGTACGATTTGGATTATTTAAACGAAAATTCAAATCGTTCAGACAGGCCGCCCAAGAGTCTTCAATAAGTAGGGTTTATGGCGGAATCCATTTTAGCGATGCCACCACGGCGGGGAGTTTGCAAGGACAGAAAATAGGAAAATATTTATTAAAAAAAATTAAAAAATAAATGGCTATTATTGGTAGAGACATCGCCAAAGCGGTTGCTTATTTATCCCAAGGCGAGGTAATAGGTTTGCCCACCGAAACCGTTTATGGTTTGGCAGGCAATGCCTTTGATATTGAAGCAGTTAGCAAAATTTTTGAAGTAAAAAACCGCCCAACCTTCGACCCGCTTATTGTTCATGTGGGTAGTTTAGAACAACTCGGTTTGGTGGTTAAAACCATACCACAAAAGGCACAAATTTTGGCCAAAGCCTTTATGCCAGGGCCACTCACTTTGCTTTTGCCTAAACAATCAAACATCTCCGACCTTGTTACGGCAGGTATGGACACTGTGGCCGTAAGAATACCCAATCACCCAATGGCCTTGGCGTTATTACAAAATCTTGATTTTCCGTTGGCGGCCCCAAGTGCAAATCCCTTCGGGTACATTTCCCCAACATCGGCCCAGCACGTAATGGCTCAACTAGGCGAAAAAATACCTTATATCCTAGATGGTGGCCTTTGTGGTGTAGGGATAGAATCTACGATTATAGGTTTTGAGGGAGAAGAGGCCATCGTTTACCGCAAAGGAGGCTTGGCGATTGAGGCCATCGAAGGCTTGATTGGTAAAGTACAAATACAGGAACATTCTTCGTCTAATCCAAAAGCCCCAGGAATGCTCAAAAGCCATTATGCACCTCGTAAGCCTCTTTTTATGGCCAATGAAATATCAGAAGAAATTGACGATTTTGACGGGGTAGGTTATTTAGCTTTCAAGGAATATCATCTTAAAATTCCTCGTAAAAATCAGTTAATTCTTTCAGCAACAGGCAATTACCAAGAGGCAGCCCAAAACCTTTTTGCCTTTATGCGACAACTGGACGATATGCCTATCCAAAAAATACTGGTAGAACTCCTCCCCGAACAAGACCTTGGCCGAGCCATCAACGATCGCCTCAGGAGGGCAGCGAGTGTTTCCTAACATGGATTTCTTGCTTAAATGTAACGTGTGCAAGGCAGAGCCATTACGAATATCGTAGAAAAGGAACATCAAATAATGGCATTGATGAATGAAATACAAGCATTAATTGTTTAATTTTAATAAAAACAACAAATGATTATGAACCCGTTAAGTATTCAGATTGGCTATCAACAATTGCTTGAAGCCGTCAGGCAATTACCCGAAAATCAATTATCACAATTGATGATTGATATAAAAAACAATATTTCAAAGCCAAATGTAGTACCAGAAGTAAGTGATTTTCAGCAGTTTTTGTTATCTGCTCCTACCATGAGCAAAAAACAACACGAAGAATTTACCGAAAACAGAAAGAAATTTAACCAATGGCGAACACTATGATTTGTTTGGATACTTCTATTTTGATTGATTTTTTCAGAAAAACAAAGAAAGAAAACACCGCTTTCTTTAAACTCTCTGCACAACAAAATTTGTTTTCGGTATCTGTCATTACCGAGTACGAAATTCTGACAGTAGCAACTGCCGACCAAACTCCTTTTTGGCAAGCCTTTTTTGACAAAATGGTAATTTTGCCCTTCGATAGTCAAGCCAATCATCACGCCATTGCTATTTATCAAGACCTTAAAAGTAAAAGCAAACTCATCGAAATCCCTGATATTCTGATTGCCTCCACCGCTATCAACCATCAACTACCCTTGGCAACACTCAACACAAAACACTTTTCACGAATAAATAATCTAATTCTTCTAGAAATTAACTAAGAAACTATTGGCTATTGGCTTGAAATACAGGAGAATACAAGTCTTTAAACACGGTTTATATCCTACCAAGTATCTATGACGAACTCAGAAAAAAAAGTTTATATTATTTTCACTTCTGACATGGGATATGCTCAGATTGAAGCTGTTTTCGATGATTTTATGGTAGCAGTTCATTATCTCGAAAAATGTATTGAACGCACGAATCAAATAATTCGGCAAAACTGTAAAAACGAAACTGAATTTGAAAAATTAGACCTCACAGAATATGATATTGAAAGAAATGTACTACAAGCGTATGGTAATAATTTTAGACAAACAGAAATAATAGAATGGATATGTAACAAGCCCAAAAATGAAGTTTTGAGTTGGTATAGTTCGTATTAAGCAATTTTGTGAAAAAAGTAAGCAAATAGGATAGGAGTTTTCTCCACAAAATGTTTGGCGAATGAATCGAACCACCAAAACTCTACGATAAAAAGCTATTTCAAGCCAAATGGAAAGAGATTTTGGATAGTTTGGTTGATGAAAATTAATTCTTCGCATATTTGTATTTGAAACGCCACCACTAATTTTTTAAACTTCTTATGCCGACCATACAAATACTCGAATAAGATAGCGAAGCAGACACCTGTCGAAAAGAAATTTTGCCTAAACTTTATCAGAGTAATTGGGCGGATGATAAAATCTTGGAACAAAGAACTTTTACCGATGGCAAAATCATTGTGATTGGACGAAAAGCCAATAGAAAAAAGCCAAAGAGATTTGATTATTTATTGAGATATTCTTTGAGTTTTCCAATTGCAATCATCGAAGCAAAAAGAAGTAATAAAACCGCAGGGGCAGGGATGCAACAAGCAAAAGACTATGCCCAAATATTAGGGTTATCATTTGCGTATAGCACTAATGGAAATGAAATTTTAGAGTATGATTTTATAACTGGTATTGAGAAAAAAATAACAAAATTCCCTACCCCTGATGAACTTTGGGAAAGATTAAATAAAATTACACCGATTGAACCCGAAGTAAAAGAAATTCTTACAAAACCCTTCTTTCCTGTTGTGGGAAAAGTTGTTCGTTATTATCAACAAATTGCCATCAATGCTGCCATCAAAGCTATTGTTGAGGGAGAAAAAAGAGCCTTATTAACCTTAGCAACGGGTACAGGTAAAACACTTGTCGCTTTTCAAATTATTTATAGACTTTGGAATAATCGTTGGAATTGCAAAGGTGAACATCGTAAACCCAAAGTATTATTTTTAGCTGACCGTTCTATTCTTGTCAGCGACCCACATTCCAAAGAATTTTCTGTTTTTGGTGAAGCTCGTTGCTTCGTTCCTGATGATGGTTTATTGAGTAGCCGTGAAATATTCTTTTCAACTTACCAATCACTTGCCGAGGATGCCAATAGAATTGGGGCATTTAGAAACTTACCACAAGATTTTTTCGATTTAATTGTCATTGATGAATGCCATAGAGGCAGTGCCAATGAAGATAGCAATTGGCGAGTTATTTTGGATTACTTCACCCAAGCCACCCAATTAGGCTTAACGGCAACTCCCAAAAGAGATGATAATGCTGATACTTACAACTATTTTGGCAAACCATTATACATATAGCTTAAAACAAGGCATTGAAGACGGTTTTTTGTCTCCTTATATTGTGCATAGAGTAGTTTCTAATGTTGATGCAACGGGTTTTCAACCGCAAGAGGGACAAGTGGACGATGATGGAAAACTGATTCCGAATGAACTTTTTATGACTAATGATTTTGAAAATTCGCTGTCATATCTGCCCCGTACAAAAATTGTTGCCAAGCATTTATACGAATTTATGCTCAAAAATGGTAGGTTCGACAAGACTATTGTGTTCTGTGTAAACCAAAAACACGCTGACGATTTCCGTAGAGAACTCAGTAATCTAAATGCTGATTTGGTAAAGCAAGAACCTAATTATATCGTCAGGATTGTATCAGAAGAAGGTGATATTGGCAAAGGACATTTGGATAAATTCATGGATATTGATACTGTTGTGCCTGTTGTGGTGACAACTTCAAGGCTTTTGAGTACGGGTGTTGATGTGCAGACTTGTAAGAATGTGGTTATTTTCAGAGAAATAAATACCATGACGGAGTTCAAACAAATTGTTGGTCGAGGAACACGAGTACGAGAAGATAAGGGCAAAATGTTTTTCACTATTTTGGATTATACAGGGGCTGCAACAAGGCAGTTTGCTGATTCAGAATTTGATGATGACCCCGCTTATGTTGTAGAAGAATCTGAAAATAATGGTGAAGATAATGAAGAAGAAGGAGGAAACACAGGTGGTAATACAGGCGGAGGCGGAGGAACTGGCGGTGGTGAAGGCAGACAAAAATATAGAATCAGTGAAGGTGTAGCCACAATTGTTACTGAATTAGTTCAGATTGTGGGGACTGATGGTAAATTGAGAACCGTACAGTTTACACAATTTGCCAAAGAACAAATCATTGAGATTTTGCCAACCGTGGCAGAATTAAAAACACAATGGAGTCAAGCGGAATCAAGACAAAAAATCATTGATACGCTCGAAGAACACGGTATTTCGATGGAGCAATTGATTGATATTACCAACATGAAAGATGCCGACCCTTTTGATTTGTTGTGCTTTGTGGCTTACAACATAAAACCAATTACCCGAAAACAAAGAGCCGAATTGTTGCAACGAAACAAACCAGATTTCTTTGCCAATTATTCCGATAAGGCAAAAGAAGTATTGAATATGATACTTGACAAATACGTTGAATATGGTTTTAATCAACTACGCCCTGATATTATTTCAGTAGAACCAATCTCTCAAAAAGGAAATGCCGTTGAGATTATCAAATCGTTTGGTAATGTGGAAAACTTCAAAAAATCAATTGAACAATTGCAAAATTTGCTTTACAGTGAAGCAGCATAGATGACCAAACTCAACGCAGGCAGGGCTCAAAACCCTGCCTGCGTTAAATTTTAAGTAACCATCAAAACAACACCAAAAATTAATAATTATTTTGACTCATGGCGAAGAAGAAAGTAGAAAAGAAAGAGAAAGTTGCGAAAGTAGTAAAAGTTGAAACCACCGCCCAGCGACTTTCGGGAATTGTGAAGGCTTGCCGAAACCTGATGCGGAAAGACAAAGGCATGAATGGCGATGCCGACC
>JAYWHL010000688.1:0-2020 GCA_043777715.1 Cytophagaceae bacterium
TTTTTCCTCCATCAGCCACAAAGAAAAAGGACTTAGGCAGGCCATACACGACCAATTAGACAAAACAGCACAAGAATACGGTATCGTTTTTCGTGAAAATACCATTAGTTCTAAATTTCAAGAACTTATCGAAACCCTACACGCCCAGCAAGGTAAAGTAGTGGTGTTGATAGACGAATACGACAAACCGATTATTGATTATTTGGGAACGCCTGACGTGAATATCGCCATCGAAAACCGTGAGATTCTCAAATCGTTTTACTCTATTCTCAAAGATGCAGACCCACATTTAGAGTTAGTTTTTATTACTGGTGTTTCCAAGTTTTCTCGGGTATCTATTTTCTCAGATTTGAATAATTTGACTGACCTAACACTTGACAAACCATTCAATGCCATTTGCGGGATTAGCCAAGCAGAATTGGAAAGTAATTTTACAGAAGAACTTCAAGAGCTTGACAAAGAGCAGATTAAACGCTGGTATAACGGTTATTCTTTTGGCGGAGCAAACACCGTTTACAACCCTTTTTCATTATTGCATTTTTTTAGAGGAAAAGAATTTAAGAACTATTGGTTCGAAACAGGTACGCCCACCTTTTTAGTAAACCTTGCCCGCACGCATGACCTCTACGATTTTGAGGGCACTTCGGTCGATGTATTAGGCTTAAATGCCTATGATATTGAACACCTACAAATCATACCATTGATGTTCCAAACGGGCTACTTGACCATTAAGAACTATGAAGACGGTATTTATGAATTAGATTATCCAAACTTAGAAGTTCGGCAGTCATACCTCAATATACTCTCAAAATCATACATCAACGATGAAGTTTTGTCGGGTAGGTCGTGGGCAAATGAATTGAAAAAAGCCCTTAATGATGGTCAAGTCGAAAAACTGGAAAGTCTATTTAATAGCCTCTTCAAATCTATTCCTTATGAATTGTGGCAAAAGCAGAACGAGCATTATTATCACGCCATTATTCACTTAACATTCAGACTGTTGGGTATATACGTGCAAAGCCAAGTACATTCTTCTGACGGGAGGCTTGATGCCTTGGTGCAAACCAAAGACTATGTCTATTGTTTTGAATTTAAGTTGGGCGGTAAAGCCGAGGTAGCCCTGCAACAAATTATAGATAAAGGGTATTTAACGCCCTACTTACATACAGGCAAAACCTGCATAGGTATTGGCCTTAATTTCTCCAAAAAACTAAAAAAGGTAGAGAAAATTGTGTGGAAAGAAATAACTCAATAGAGAAATAATAGCGATGAAAAAGGCTAAAAAAATACCTGCTATCAGGTATTTTTTTAGCCTTTTTTATTAGGTAGTTTTACAATTAATTCACGTCTTTACCATTATTCTAAAAAATAAAACCTGTTGTTAAAAATATTCAAACTATTGATTATAAGTACTTTATGCTTGTGCATCGGTCAGGGTTGCACAAACAAAAAGCCTATTACCCTAGGGTTGAAAACCGCAACAGTAGTGATAGCCCCTAATTTTAGCTCACAATCCATCAACGAACAAGTATTGGTTTGCACCAAACTCTCCCCAAAAGACCTCAATAGAAAAGACCTCAAAGCATGGATTGGCAAAAATACCATCACTGTCAGCAAAAAAAAAGAAGTGGTTTTGTTAGGCTCTTACCGCCAATTTCCCGAGGCTTGGTTTTATGTCCAAATCATTAACCCCAATAATTTGAACCAAAATTTGGTTGTTGATGAGTTTAACCATATTCGTTGCGATGCTTTCGAGCTTGTTACTTTTAAGAATGGGATTATCAAAAATTGGGGAAGCATCACTCGCTATACAACGTTTTCAGACCACCCCATTCCATTTTTTACCTATGCTATTCCTTTTTCGATAGCTCCGAAAGATACCCTCAACCTGTTGATACATACCCAACGTAAAAACGGAGTCCACGAAGTCAATCTTAGTATTTCGACCTATAAAACCTATTTAAGCGAGCATATTTACCATTTTTTATCCAAAATATTTCAAATCTTCATCTTTGTTATA
>JAYWHL010000689.1:0-2019 GCA_043777715.1 Cytophagaceae bacterium
TTTTTTTGTAAATGGCTTTTTGTTGGAAAGTACGGCTGTCGTTTTGAAGACGATACAAAGGTATTTTGTAAAATGATAGCCAACAAAACAAAGGGCTAACCATCAATTTTTGGGGGCGAATAGCTTAATTTTGGGCGAAATATCAGCTTTTGGGCTAATTGACAAGCGGAAAAGTGCGTAGTTTTGTAGAATAATACCTTTCCGTGGTGGGTGAGTTAGAGAACCAATTCAAATAAAGGTCTCTGAGCCACAGACCATGGTTAAAAAATCCAAACAATTATTGCATGATAAACGAAAAATTCAAACTTTGGCTGTCTCAACAAAGCCCACAGGCTAGGTATTGGCTGGGGGCTTTGTTGGTATTTATGGGGTCTATTGGTTTTTCGGCTAAGGCTGTTCTTATCAAATTGGCCTATCAATATCCTGTCAATTTTGTGTCTTTACTCACGCTAAGAATGCTCTTTGCAATGCCTTTTTATGGCTTAGTGGCTTGGTTTTTATCCAACAAAACCAATAACCAAAAACTCAAATCAAGGCAATGGTTCAGACTAGCCGTTTTGGGTGTTTTGGGTTATTACGTGGCCAGTATTTTAGACTTTTGGGGCTTGCAATATGTTACGGCCAGTGTAGAAAGGCTCATTTTGTTTGTTTATCCAACGATAGTTTTGGTAACAACGGCCTTGGTTTTTAAGAAAAAAATCACGGGCATTCAATACCTATCCCTCGTACTTACTTATTTGGGTATTTATTGTGCTTTTGCCAGTGATATGGCCGCAGGTTTACAGCTAAATTTGGCCAAAGGGGCAATCCTCATTTTTTTGAGTGCCTTAACCTACGCCATTTATTTAGTGTTTTCGGGAGACATGATTCCTAAAATTGGGTCTATCAAATTTACCTGTTATGCCATGCTTTTTGCAGGGATTGCAGTTATTATCAACTGCTTGGTAGCCAATGGATTATCTGTTTTTAGTTTTCAGAAAGAAGTATATTGGATAGCCTTTTTTATGGCTATATTTTCAACGGTTATTCCTACGTTTATGGTGGCCGAGGGCATGAATCTGATTGGTGCCAGCAATGCCTCCTTGATAGCTGCCGTTGGGCCTATTTCTACGATTATTATGGCCTATTTTTTCTTGGGCGAAAGCGTTTCTTTCGTGCAAATTGTGGGGACGGTCATTGTGTTGATAGGCGTTTTGATGATTTCTTGGAAGGGCAAGTAGTAGTACTTTATAAGTCAAACCAGTAATTTTTAGCTTTTCGCTACATTTCCAGCAAAGTCCTTCATCGTACAAAACTCCCCCTTGTTTTTGAGCCATTCTGTATAGCTTTCGAGTCGTTCTATGAGTAAATCTTTAGAATATTTTCGTACATAATTGGGCATAATATAGGCCGAAAGGTCGGTAAATTCCCAAGGATGAAAATAGATATTCAAAAAACCATGGCTACTCAACGTTTGTACCGATAGCATTTTGTAATACCACATCGGGAAATTCTTGAAACTCAACCAAAACAGAGGTAATCTGAAATGTGGCGAAACCGATGCAGGAATATTTACAATTCCATCTTTCAAAAAAGGCATTTTGGGTTTGTCTAGGTGGTTATATCTCCCAGGAATCATCGTTGGGTTCAACGACGAATTATAGCAATAGCCATGTTCAATGAGGTCTTTTTCATCAACGGGCATCATTCTGGCTCGCCTAAAACCTGTGATGCTTTGCCCAGAAATTTCTTCCAAAACTTGTTTAGACGTACCCAAATCTGCGGGTTGGTAAGTGCCGTGATAGTACCCATGTGAGGCTATTTCGTGCTTTTGGGCAAGATTTTTGATTAATTCTTGGTTATGAAGGGCATAAGTGGCCGTTGTAAAAAGCGTTGCTGGAACATCAGTACGGTTCAAAACCCCTTCTATTAATTTCATACCACGGGTACTTACTTCCAGTTGTTCGTCAAGGCTTATCATGTTGCCATATTCGAGGGCGGTATCAAATTCTTCTACATCAAAAGTTAAGAGTATTTTGG
>JAYWHL010000690.1:0-2016 GCA_043777715.1 Cytophagaceae bacterium
AATACCAGTCGGTTTCCAGATATTGAGATAAAGACAATCTTCATTGAGGGGTTCGGGTTGAGCAATAAATTCGGCTGACCAACAGTAAAATGGTTGCGGTTTGTTTTGGATAGGACTTGCCCCAAACTGGGTACATTGTTTGATGCCCGACCAATTGCTTGGGGGCTGGGGGGCTTGCCAACGCAAATTGCCAAGGGGTGGTTTGGCAAAAGGGATTCCTTTAAAAATCTGAACTGTTTTGTCAATATTTTGGCCACCCGCTACCTTGCCGTTGGTAGTTTTTACAACAACACTTTGACCAAAAAGCGAAATAGAAAGGCTTAAAAAAATTACGAAAAAAGTATATTTCATTTGAAGTTTAGCCATTTAGATGTGTTTGATGATAATTACTTACTCTGTCATTTTGCCAATTATCCCCTTGCCGCCCACAGCCCAGCAAACGCCATTGGCACAGGATATGGCATGATAGGCACTCGTATCAATCGACTGCCAAGTTTGGCCAAAATCGCTTGTAGAACATGTACCAGATGGCCCAACGGCAATGAGTTTTTTGCCCAAAAGTCCAAGGCATTCTTTCAAACCAACGGGATTGGTATGGCTTGCCAGTGTCCAAGTTTTGCCACCGTTTACCGTGGTTACCACATTGGCTACGTCTTTGTTTACATTGGCATAATCTCCGCCCAGGGCCATGCCTTTATTTTTGTCTAAAAATTT
This sequence comes from Cytophagaceae bacterium, assembly GCA_043777715.1. GTDB lineage: Bacteria > Bacteroidota > Bacteroidia > Cytophagales > Spirosomataceae > JAYWHL01. Next base: position 715 of record JAYWHL010000690.1, read on the forward strand.
CATACCAAACAGCCCCGAACTCTGGTTGGCTTCTATTTCTGTGGGGCTTACTTGCCAAGTTTTACCTTGATTTTTACTAAAAAATACCCTTGCTTGACTACCGCCCCCTGTGCAAATCCAAGCGTTTTTTTTGCCCTCTATCACCAACGACGTACCACTTGCTGCAAAAGCCGCTTCGCCTTTTTGTAGCTCGGGCAAATTTTCGGGTGCTACGGTTTGCCAAGAATTACCCCCATCATGGCTCAATAAAATAAACCATTTGCCGTTAATAGGGTCCGAAAAAACAATACCGTTTTTAGAATCCCAAAAATCTATTCCGTCAAAAAATACGCCCTTTGTGTTGGTTTCAAATACTAAAGCCCAATGTTGGCCGCCGTCTGTGGTTTTATAAATTTTGGCCGCTCCTTTTTCGGCTTCTCCTGCACTCATGGCCACTGCGTTTTGGGCATCAAAACCATGAACATCTCTAAAATCTAGGCTTTCGGCTCCTTCAATTTTCAGAGACTCCCAGTGGTTACCGCCATCTATCGTTCTTAAAATAGTGCCTTTGCTTCCGCCTACCCAGCAAGTATTTTTGTCGATGGCCGAAACCGCCCTAAACGACGCCGTAGTGTTTGATGCTTGCGGAATCCATTGCCCCAAAACGGGTAAAGAAATCCAACAAAGAATGATGATTTGTTTCATAATAAAAATTATGTTTGAAGAGAAACTATATGGGTAGATAAAAACATTGATAAATGAAAGGTATGCGTGGCACGCCTTGTTATCACAACAGAATAGGCGTGCCACGCATCATCAATAAAAAATAACAATGTCGTTATCATAGTCAAATTACTCAAAAAATGGCATACTCCCACAATAATCGTAAATTTGTGTTTTATCTCAACCCAAAAAATCATTTATGCTTTGCAAACGCATTATTCCATGTTTAGATATTAAAGACGGTCGGACTGTAAAAGGTACGAATTTTATAAACCTTCGAGACGCTGGCGACCCTGTGGCACTAGCCGCCGAATATGCCCAACAAGGTGCCGACGAACTCGTTTTTTTGGATATAACAGCCACGGTAGATAACCGCAAAACACTTTTGGATTTAGTAAGAAATGTAGCCCAAGCCATTAATATTCCCTTTACAGTTGGCGGAGGGATAAGTTCAATTGCGGATGTATCGGCTTTGTTGAGTGCAGGGGCCGACAAAATTTCGATAAATTCGGCGGCGGTAAAAAATCCACAATTGATAGACCAACTTGCCTTGCAGTTTGGCTCGCAGTGTATAGTCGTGGCCATCGACACCCGTTTTGT
>JAYWHL010000691.1:0-2014 GCA_043777715.1 Cytophagaceae bacterium
CAATGTACTACCATGAAAGCCCTTAATGGCAAAACAACCATTGATGACCTAAAAGCCTTAGCTACCTTTGGTAAACTTTTTGCGGGCGATGTTTGGGAAACTTACTTTTCGTTTTAATTATTGGATACAACCAACAAAAACCCCTGCATTTCAAACCAATGAAATGCGGGGGTTTTGATTTTTTAAATTAAAACGTAAGTCTTTGCTTAAAGCGAAGACTTCGTAAAAAGTATTATTTTTGGACGTGCTGTTGGCTAGTTTGGCCATAAGCAGGACAATTGTTGCGTCTGGCACAAGCGGCCAAAGTTGCCAATATTACTAAAAAAAGGATTGTCTTTTTCATTATTTTTTCATTTTTCTGATTTAAGGAAGTCTTCGCTTTGAGCGAAGACTTCCTTTTTATTTACGCTTCAATAGGCTCAATTATTGCCTTTTTGTTTGTTTTTTCTTTAGGCTTTACTTCTTTTTGGGGTTCAGGATCAATTTTAGACTCATATCCCAAGATAGAGAGCATTTTTTCGGCACTTTGTTCAGGGGCAAAAAGCCGATAAGTTAGTTGCTCGTGTTCGTCCATTTCAACAATTACGTGTTGGGGTGCAGGAATCAAGCAATGCTGAATGCCGCCATAGCCCCCTAGCGACTCTTGGTAAGCCCCTGTATGAAAAAACCCAACGTATTGTTTTTCGGTTTCTTCATCAAAAATAGGCAAATACAAATCCTCTGAATGAGCTTCGGTATTATAAAAATCCATTGAGTCGCAGGTTAGGCCGCCCAAGTTAACTTTCTGATACAGAGCGTCCCAGTTGTTTACGGGCAACATAATGTACTTTTGGTTCATGCCCCAACTGTCTGGCAATTGGGTAATAAACGAGCCGTCTATCATGTACCAAAGTTCTTTATCGTTTTGGAGTTTTTGGTCGATAATAGAATAAATTACCGCCCCGCTTTCGCCTACGGTATAACTGCCAAATTCGGTATAAAGATGTGGCACAGGGACGTTATTTTTTTGGCAAATCCAAGCAATTATCTCCACAATTTCATCTACCATGGCCTGATAGTTGTAATTAAATTGCAAAGACGTTTGAATAGGCAAGCCCCCGCCCAAATCTATCGAATCTAAATCGGGGCATATTTTTTTCATCTCGCAATATTTCTGAATAAAACGGCTCAACTCGCTCCAATAATAGGCACTGTCTTTAATGCCCGTATTGATAAAAAAGTGCAGCATTTTGAGCTTAAACTTGGGATTTTCAGCAATTCTCTCTTTATACAAACTCGTGAGGTCTGAATAACGAATACCTAGCCTAGATGTATAAAAAGCAAAGTTGGGTTCTTCGTCTGTGGCAATTCTAAGGGCCAAATTCACAGTTTCGGCGGTGGCGTGTTGCTCGTAATAGTCTATTTCTTTGAGATTGTCTAATACAGGAATACAATTAAAACCATCATTGATAAGCTCGGTAATGTATTGTAGATACAATGGGCGTTTATAGCCATTGCAAATAATCGAAGTTTGCTTAGTGAGGCGGCCTTCTTCAAACAATTGTCGGATAATAGGAATATCATACGACGACGACGTTTCGAGGTGAACTTGATGTTTGAGGGCTTCTTCTAACACAAACCTAAAGTGCGAAGATTTGGTACAATAACAATAGGTGTAACTAGCTTTATAATTAAATTTTTTGATGGCGTTTCTAAACATTACCCTCGAATTATTGACATGTTCGCCTATTTTTGGCAAAAAAGTCAATTTAAGGGGCGTTCCATATTCTTTGATAATATCCATCAGTGGCACATTATTAAAGAGGAGCGTGTTTTTTTCATCTACGTTGAATTCACGAGTCGGAAACTCAAAGGTTTGCTCAATCAAATCGAGGTAGCTTTTCATGTTTGGGGATACAAAATTGGGGAAAAGGGTTAAAAATACTTGTAAAATTCTATCTAATTCTTCCAAGGTCTGTGGCTCACAGACCTGTATTAACTAATTGACTATCAGCTATTTAATTTTTTGTTCAGT
>JAYWHL010000692.1:0-2009 GCA_043777715.1 Cytophagaceae bacterium
CCTTAAAGTACCTTGTTTGACCTTCCGAGACACTACCGAACGACCCATTACTGTAACCCTAGGCACAAATCAGCTCTTGGCCGACCTCAATCCCGATACGGTTCAGGAGCATTACCTAGCCATTTTGAATGGACAAAGTAAAAAAGGGAGTATTCCGCCACTTTGGGACGGTAATACGGCAAATAGAATTGCTGAAATACTGGCCCCCTAGCTCCCAGTGGGGGAATTTTTTAGCTGAAAAACAACAAAAATGAAACAGATTATTCAAGACCTGAAATCGGGTAAGACTATATTAGAAGAAGTTCCCGTACCACAGGTGCGTAGAGGTTGTGTGCTTATTCGTAGCCATGCCAGCTTGGTATCGTTGGGTACAGAACGAATGTTGGTCGAATTTGGAAAGGCCAGTTTGATAGAAAAAGCCCGCCAACAACCCGAAAAAGTAAAGCAGGTACTAGATAAAGTAAAAACTGATGGCCTAAAACCGACCGTGGAGGCCGTTTTGCGGAAACTCAACGAACCTATGCCCCTTGGCTATTGTAATGCGGGGCAGATAGTGGCAGTGGGGGAGGGCGTTAGTGAATTTCAAGTTGGCGACCGTGTGGTGTCTAATGGGCAACACGCTGAGGTGGTGTGTGTGCCAACGAACTTGGTGGCCAAAATTCCTGACGAACTAAGTTACGAAGAAGCCGCTTTTACCATCATCGGGGCCATTGCCCTGCAAGGAATCAGGCTTATCAATCCTACTTTTGGCGAAACCGTTGTTGTAGTTGGTTTGGGGCTAATTGGCCAACTGGCGGCACAGTTGCTCAATGCCAATGGCTGTAACGTAATTGGCCTAGATTTTGACCAACAAAAAGTAAGTATCTTGCAATCACTTGGTATTAAGGCATTTACAGTAAATTCAGAGACAGACGTTGTGGCCACCGTACAAGACCTAAGCCATGGCGTTGGGGCAGATGCTGTGCTGATAACGGCCTCAACCAAAAGCAACGATGTAATAGCCCAAGCCGCCAAAATGAGCAGAAAACGTGGCCGAATCGTACTCGTGGGTGTTATTGGACTGGAGATTCAGCGAACAGACTTTTATGAAAAAGAACTTAGTTTTCAGGTTTCTTGCTCGTATGGGCCAGGGAGATACGACGAAAACTATGAGCAAAAAGGCCAAGATTATCCAATAGGCTTTGTGAGGTGGACGGAAAAACGAAATTTCGAGGCCGTTTTAACAGCAATTGCAAATAAAAAACTATTGGTTTTACCCCTCATTACCGAAAAAATTCCCCTCAACGACTATCTACAAATTTATGGCGATATGGCCAACAGCCGCAGTATTGCCAGTATTTTGCAATACGACGGTTTGGCAAATCTTGAACAAAGTTCTGTGAATATCAGCAGCCGTTCGTTTGGCCAACAAAGGGGTGTTTTGGGAATTATTGGAGCGGGTAACTTTGCAAAAGCGACCATTTTGCCCGTTCTCCAAAAATTGAACGCCAATATCAAATATATTTCGAGTGCAGCGGGTTTGTCGGGTACGTTAATTGCCAAAAAATTTGACATCGCCAATTCAACGACTAATAATGCCGACATCTTACAAGACCCTGACGTTGAGGCTATTGTTATTACCACTCGGCATGATAGCCATGCAAAATTAGTAATACAAGCCCTGAAATCAGGTAAGCACGTTTTTGTAGAGAAACCTTTGGCTTTGAATTTAGAAGAATTAAACCAAGTAATAGAAGTCTATCAAAACCAAGATAAAACGCTTACCGTGGGCTTTAATCGCCGTTTTTCGCCATTTATTCAAGATGCCAAAAAACAGTTAGGCCAAGCCAATACGCCTATTCAGGTAATAGCTACGATGAATGCAGGCATGATACCCGCCAACCACTGGACGCAGGATATGCAAACGGGTGGGGGTAGAATTATTGGCGAAGCCTGCCATTTGATAGACCTGATTTCGTACCTAACGGGTAGCAATGTAAAGCGAGTTGTGATGAATGCCATGGGGGCAA
>JAYWHL010000693.1:0-5566 GCA_043777715.1 Cytophagaceae bacterium
ATCAAAAAACTCATTGGCAACGCATTTATCAGCATAAAACCAATACAGATGTTAGCTGGTATCAGGCCAAACCCAAGGTATCTTTATCGTTTTTTGAGAAATTTAATATCCCAAAAAATGCAAAAATCATTGACATTGGCGGTGGCGATAGCTTATTGGTAGATAACCTTTTGGCCTTGGGCTATACGGACATTACGGTGCTTGACATTTCGGAGATTTCGTTGCAAAAAGCACAACAGAGGCTAGGCAGTTTGGCCAATAATGTAAAATGGATTGTAGCCGATGTGGCCAATTTTTACCCAAGCCAGCAATACGATTTTTGGCATGATAGGGCAACTTTTCATTTTTTGACCCAAAACATAGACGTTCAAAAATATGTTCGTACTATTAGCCAACACATTGAACCTTTGGGCGTATTGGTAGTAGGTACATTTTCTGATAAAGGCCCTAAAAAGTGTAGTGGTATTGAGGTAAAACAATATTCAAAAAAAAGTCTTGTAACTACAATTGGACAGTATTTCAAAAAAGAGACCTGTTTAACCCATCGCCATAAAACCCCTTTTGATACCGTTCAAAGTTTTGTTTTTTGTAGTTTTACAAAAGTGCCACTCGTCTAGATTATTTCTGCCATTAATAAATACTAAAAGCTATGAAAAAAATACTTTATTTCTTAATCCCAACACTATTATTCCTTTCTTGTATAGAGAAATATGATGTACCATTAAGGAGCGAAACTCCAAAATTAGTGATAGAGGGGAGTATCAATACGGGATTGCCGCCTTACCAAATAAAACTATCGTATTCGGGTGTTTTTGAGTATGCCACCTTATTGCCTAATGATGCCGTAATAAATAGTGCTAAAGTATTACTATCTGATAATCAGGGCAATAGCACCAATTTTAGATACCTTGGCAAGGGTATTTATCAAAGTACCAACCTCAAGTTTAGGGGTAAAGCAGGGCTAACTTACAGCCTAAATATTGTATTGCCCAACGGTAGAGTTTTTGTTTCTAAACCCGAAAAAATGCCTAGTATTGTGCCTGTCCAAAAAGCGTATGGCGAGTACATCGTCAATTATTTTACAAGACAAGAATCTGCGGGTTACATTGGCTATTATCCTGCCGAACCCGACGGCCCAACGGGTTACCGTATATTTATAGACACCAAAGACCCTGCTGGCGAGAAAAATTACTATCGTTGGACGGGAAACAGCATCACAAGGCGTTTTACGAAAGGCACAAGCTGCGGATTTTTTACGCTTTGCGACCAAACTTGTTTTGTTCCAACCAATTACGAGCAACTCAATATACTTTCCGACCAACTGTTTGACGGCAATCAAATCATTAAAAAACCTTTGTTTCTGACCTCCGTTTTTGTAACTGGCCGTATGTATATAGAAGTGAACCAGTGGAATTATACACGAGAAGCCTATCAGTTTTGGCAACGCTACCAAGAACAAACCACCGCCACGGGTAGTATTTTAGACCCCCTGCCAGCGGCCATAGAGGGCAATGTTTATAACCAAGACAAACCCAGCGAACTTGCCTTGGGGTATTTTTCGGCAGCGAGTTTATTCAAGAAACGCCTAACCATCGACGTAACCGACCCCTATCAATTGCCAAGGGGCAATGTGTTTCCGAGAGAAGGCGGCTGTGCCTCGGAGGTATATCTAAAGCGTGGGGCTTATGCCGTTGATAATTGGCCAAGCCCCCTAGATTGGGCAACAGAAGACCCTAACAAATAAAGAAATACGATTAGGCTATTGGCTGTCAGTTCGTAATATTTGAATTTGTTCGATAGTCAAACCTGTGTATCTAATTATTTTTTCGTCAGATTCGTTGTCGGCTAACATTTTGAGTGCAATTTCATTTTTTGCCTTTTCTCGTTCTTCTTCTCTTTCAAGCGTAATTACTTTACGTCTGCCAGCTTCTTTTTTAGACTCTTCCCATTCATAAGGATTAATATTTTCGTAGCTCACAATTTCTACGGCTCTCTTCACACCTTCGTTCTTGATGTTTATTTTAGGATTTTGAGGATTATGAATACTCTCATAAATCAGGTCTAACCAATCACGATAATTTTTTGGGGTATCTTCGCCTTTATAGTTGGGATTTAGATAAATCAATTCATGATTAAATAATTTGCGTTCGATACCCTTTAAGTTTTTAGGGTTCAAAGTTGAAATCAAAACCTCATCTCTATAAAATTCCCTTGTCTTTTCATTTATTTTATATGGTGCAGTCATCACAACAATTGTATAAACAGTTTTTTCAACCGAGTAATCTTCACTACTACGTTGTTGTTCGGTTATGGCTTGTAAATGATAATGTAAGAATCTGTCGAAGTTATGGTCATATTCCACTTTTTGTATTTCGATAACGATTCTTTTTTCACTGTCTTCAGCAAAAATATCATACTTGAAGTTAATATTGCCCAACTTAGGTTGAAAGGCTTTTTCCGTTTCAATCTTGTCGGGTTGAACATCAATACCAATAATATCTTTTACAAAAGCCTTAAATACAATTTCATCTGTAAAGGCTTTCTTGAAAAATACTTCATTGTCTAACCGTGCTAATGTCATTTTGTCGTTTTTCACAAAGTTAATCAAAATACATACAGCCTATCAATAGAATGTTGCTATATTTTTCGTTTGTTGAAGTAGTGATTTTTTCAAAAAAAATATCAATAGCGTTAAAAAAGACAGCTAAGTAGGCTTCTTGTGATGGTAAATTTTAACCAGTTAATACAACCGTAGATAAAAATTTGATGACCAAGATTTCTTCCATCAAATGTCATTTCCGTGGTTGGTGGCTCACCAACTACCTTTGCGAAAGCAATATTTTTAAAAAAACGACTGTGTTAGGCTATATTTTGTAAAGTTGTCTTTTTGTACCCAGAGCCTTAATACGCTTCACTCAAATTCTTCAATAAAATCCTCAATTCGCTTGTCGGGAATGAGCCACATGATAGCGATGGCAACGTAGATAAAACAAGAAACGCTAGGCAAAAAGTAAGCCAAACCAATGGCTGTGCTATAACCCAAAAGTGAGATAATTCCCTTTTTATCTTTGCCAATGGCACGGGATAAGCTCGAATCTTGGCCATGTAGTTGTATCAATACCCTAGTGAGTATGAAATAAGCCACGCCAGCCATGAGCAGTACAAAACCAAAAACAGCTACGGGCAATGGCTCGAAAAAATGCCCCATCCAGCCCGTAACAAAGGGCATCAACGAGAGCCAAAACAATAAATGCCCATTGGCCAAAAGCACTTTACCGTTAATTTTTTTTACCGACTGAAAAAGGTGATGATGGTTGTTCCAGTATATCCAAACCATTACAAAACTCAAAAGATAACTCTCAAAAATGGCCTGTTTGTCTAACAATGCTTGCCAAGTGCCGTTTTCGGGCGTTTTGAGTTCCAATACCATAATCGTAACGATGATGGCTATAACGCCATCGCTAAAGGCTTCAAGGCGATTTTTGGTCATTGTTTTTTAGGTTTTAGGTTTATAATTCAAGAAGATAAAAATGATTGAAAGGCTTTTGATTGATGTTGAAATGCCCTCAAAATTTGATTTTTTTGCTTCAAATCTCTACTTCTTACTTCTCAAATCCCATCTTCTAATTTCAAAGATTTCCAGCCAATAAATACAAAACGGCCATACGAATTGCCACGCCGTTTTCTACTTGATTTAGGATAATTGAATGGGGCGAGTCAGCGGCATCTGAACTTAGTTCAACCCCTCGGTTAATGGGCCCGGGGTGCATCAACACTATTTTTTTATCTAACCTATCCAACATTTGTCGATTGATACCAAAATAAAGGGAGTATTCTCGTAAAGACGGAAAGTACTTTACCTGTAATCGCTCTAACTGAATCCTCAATACATTGGCAACATCACACCAAGCCAAAGTTTCTTGTACGTTATGCGAAACCCTAACGCCCATATCAGTTAAATACTTGGGTATCAACGTAGAAGGCCCACAAACCATTACTTCCGCTCCTAGTTTTTGTAAGCAAAAAATGTTGGATAATGCCACCCTCGAATGTAAAATATCTCCAATTATGGCCACTTTTTTGCCCGTAACGTCTCCCAATTGTTCCCTTATCGAAAACGCATCTAACAATGCCTGGGTAGGGTGTTCGTGGGTGCCATCACCAGCATTAACGATATTGGCAGATATGTTTTTGCTCAAAAAATGAGGAGCCCCAGGACTGCTGTGCCGCATCACAATCATATCCACTTTCATGGCCAAGATATTATTAACGGTATCAAGCAATGTTTCGCCTTTTTTGACCGAACTACTTGACGATGAGAAGTTTATAACATCGGCAGAAAGGCGTTTTTCGGCTAATTCAAACGATAATCTCGTTCGGGTTGAGTTCTCAAAAAATACATTGGCAATGGTTACGTCTCTCAACGAAGGCACTTTTTTGATGGGTCTGTTCAAAACGTCCTTAAACTCATCTGCCGTTTGAAAAATCAGCCGAATGTCTTGTTCTGTGAGGTTTTTTATACCTAGTAAATGTCGGGTACTGAGTTGCATCGTCTATGAGGTTTTCTATAAATCTATGAGCCAAATGTTGTCTTGGGCGTGGCCTTGTTCGCTAAGTTCTACCAATACTTTTTGGCTGTCCAAAGTATTCACTTTTTTACCTGTATAATTGGGCTGTATGGGCAAATCTCGGTTATATTGGCGGTCTATTAGCACCAACAATTCTACCGATTCTGGCCGTCCATAGGCCGTCATGGCATCTAGGGCAGCACGTACCATTCGTGCCGTAGAGATAACATCGTCTATCAGAATAACTTTTTTTTGTTCAATCACAAACGGTATTTTAGTAGCATTGGGGCTTACGGTCTCTCGGCGACGATAATCGTCTCTATAAAAAGTGGCATCTAGCTGGCCATAATTTATTTTTTTGGCCGTTAGGCTTTCCAGTTCTTGGTGGATACGCTTGGCCAAAAAAACGCCCCGTGGCTGCAAACCAAGTATTACTGTATTTTCAAAATCTTGATGATTTTCTATCAATTGTTGGCAAAGCCTACTAATCGTAATTTTGAGCAATGGACTAGAAAGAATGAGACGCTGCATAATGAATGATAAAACAAATGATATATTGATTACTTGGCCTATGGCTTGATTTTAACTTTAAACAATTGGTTATCAAATACTTATAATTCAATTTTCAATCAAAGTACTCAATTCTCGCAAATCCATTTTATCAAAAGTTCCAGACGACATTAGCAACAAATTGGTTTTTCCCCAGCTTTGGCTTTTCAAAAACGCCGTCAGTTCTTCTCTTTCGGTAAATACTTTGAGGTTTGGATTATTAAAAGCCTCAATGATTTCGTGGGGGGCAATGGCCTCTAGTTTTTTATGTGCTATGGTTTTGGGGCTATAATAAACAATGGCTATATCTGGCGAATTGAGTTTGTTTTTGTATTGTCCCAAAAAATTTTTATTGAGGCTACTAAAAGTATGTAACTCCAAACAGGCTATCAGCTTGCGGTCGGGGAACTGGGCTTTTACTGCCGCTTGCGTAGCTTCTACCTTTGAAG
>JAYWHL010000694.1:0-2008 GCA_043777715.1 Cytophagaceae bacterium
GTACCAAAAAGGGGCAAACATTCTTCTACAAAAAAGGTTAGAAGTGCCAAAGATTCGGCTCGGGTAGTAGGCCAAATAAAGAATTTTTCGTTTACGTTACCGATGGTTTTTACACCTAACTTTTTAATGGTTTGATAAATATCCGAAAGGTCTTTTTCAAACAAAAGGGGGTCGGTTGGTCTATGATTTTTGGGGAGTTTTTTGCGATTGTCGGCATCATAATTCCATTGCCCTGATAAGGGTTGCTGGCCGTCCATTAAAAGGTCATATTTCTTACGCATCATTCTATAAAACGATTCCATCAGATAGGTTTTCTTACCTTTAAAAAAATCCTCTAGCCCTTGGCGTTCGCTCATAAAATGCTCTGAATCAAATACTTGAAAATCTATTTCCAAGATTTTGCAAAAATTTTTCAATTGTTGGTCGAGGCGGTATTCGTCGGGAAGCTGATACTCAAATCGATTGATTTGATGCGTTGAGATTAAATTTTCGAGATTTTGAGTGAGCGATTGGGTGTTTTTGGGGTCGTCAAGTTTTAGGTAAATTACCTGATGGCCTCTATCAGAAAGCCAAGTTGCAAAAGCCCTCATGGCCGCAAAAAAAGCCATTACTTTCTGAATATGATGTTTGGCATAATCGGTTTCTTGCCTCATTTCCATCATTACATACAAAGTTTGGCCATTGGTATTATCAAACCAAGAATGTTGTTGATTGAGTTGGTCGCCGAGGAGGAGTCTTAGGGTTTTCAAGGAGAGGTGTTTTAGATTGGCAAATAGGGTTTTGCTATTTAATTCCAACTCATTTTGCAGGGTATTGTTTTGTGGCGTGGTATTTCTCTTGTTTGGTGGATAAGGGATTTGGGGCTAATTGGTTATATTTGTGGAGCGGTTGTAGGGGTTTTTATACGCTTGCGATTGGCTAAAAATATAAAATAAACCAAAAAACTGCTGTTGTAAAGCAGACTAAATTTAGAAAATGAAAGTATTAAAATTTGGAGGAACTTCATGTGGAACGGTGGCTAGTATCGAAGCCGTTTTAGGAATCATCAAATCAAATGTGGCAAAAAGCCAAGCAATTACCGTTGTGTTTTCGGCAATGGGAGGCTTTACCAACAAACTTATCGAAATGGGCGAGTTGGCCAGCCAAGGCAAAGAAACCTATACTGACCTTTTGAAAAAAGCCGAAGAACGCCACTTTGAAGTAATCTCGGCCTTGATAGACGTACAGTTTAGAAGCAAAGCCTTGGCTAATATCAGGGTTATTTTTAATGAACTCGAAGATTTACTCAAGGGCGTAACGATGATTAAAGAGGTTTCGCCTCGAACTTCGGACCTTATCGTAAGCTTTGGCGAACGCCTTTCTACCACGCTTATTTACGAAATATTATCTTCGCAGGGGCTAGACTGTGCCTATCTTGATGCCCGTAGAGTCATCAAAACCGATGATAACTTTACGATGGCAGCCGTGGATTTTGAAACAACCAATCGTTTGATTCAAAATCAATTTGCTAATACAAAATCATTGCAACTCATCACAGGATTTATAGGCTCAACACACGAAGGCATTACCACAACCCTTGGCCGTGGAGGCTCCGACTACACGGGTTCTATTGTTGGGGCAGCCCTCAATGCAAGCGAAATAGAAATTTGGACAGACGTGGACGGCATGATGACCACCGACCCCCGAAAGGTAAAAAACGCCTTTACTATTCCTAACATTACCTACGCCGAGGCCATGGAACTCACCCACTTTGGGGCCAAGGTTATCTACCCGCCTTCTTTACAACCTGCCTTTGCTAATAACATCAATATCAGGGTTTTAAATACTTTTAATACCGATTTTGAAGGTACGGTTGTGAGCCGAATCGCCAATCCGACGGAGTATATTATTACGGGGATTTCTTCGATTGATAACCTAGCGTTGGTCAATGTTCAAGGCTCAGGAATGATAGGCGTGGCAGGAATTTCGGGGCGATTGTTCTCGGCATTGGCCAAAAACAATATCTCGG
>JAYWHL010000695.1:0-5564 GCA_043777715.1 Cytophagaceae bacterium
CAGTATTTTCAACATAAAGAAAACGACCAAGGGGGCATCTCGTTACCCAAAGGCTGGAAAGCCGATACTGTTTTTAAGATTGGGGTAGAGCAAATGGCTTCTAAAATGAAAAATACGAGTTCGGTAGAAAGCCGAAATACCCTTCATATTTATCAGGAATACAAGCTGGCCAATGGCTTTCAGGCATATTTAGTAAACGATTATCAGGTTAGAAAATATAAGTATTTAGACCTCAATTTCAGAGAGCATTTGTCGTTTTATCATCCCAACAAAAAAATAACTGATACTACACAAACCTCTCTAAATCAGCAAAATAGTTATTCCCTTTTTGAAAACAAAGCGGGAATCAAAGGCTTTTACAAGGGCTTTAATTACCGTCTGCATCTCCGAAGGCGAGACTATGTTTTTCAGGATTCTTTGGGGAAATTTAAAAACAAAAACAATGAGAATTTTTTAGGTTTATGGCTTAACTACTATTTTCCTGATAGCCTAAGACGAGCCACGGCATCGCTAGAAGTGGGCAACGACCAACAGCTAAAAGTGGAATATTTTACACCCAAATTTAATGCTGGGTTTGTTTCGATTTCGTATTCGCCTTCTTTGCTCCAGCAATTGTATGTGTCGAGGGTGCAGGAATGGAACAATAATTTTCAGAATACCTTTGTTTCTAGGGTCTATATCTCAACGACTAGGCTTATAAAAAAGGTTGTTTTTTCGCCAAGTTTTGAGTACAATCTCATCAAAAATTATGTCTATTTCGATTCGGCCGCTTTGCCTGTTCAAACGGCTGTACCATTCAGTATTTTTAAGATTGGAACAGGAATTGACTGGAAAAGCAAGCGTTTTGAAGTATCTAATCAATTGTATATCAATCGTATAGAAGGAAATGACGTTTTGCGAATCCCTGCTGTTTTCATAAATACGCAACTTGCTTATAATTTTAAGTACGCCAAGGTTTTGTTTGTTCAAACGGGCTTAGATTTTCACTATCGGTCGAGCTACAAAGCCGATTATTATAATCCCCTTACCCAAAGTTTTTACCTCAATCAAAACACCGACCTTCCTGCTTATTTAGTGGTTGATGCCTTTGCCGTTTTTAGAATAAACAGGGTTAGGATTTTTGTAAAAATGTCGAATGTAGGTCAGGGAGTCTTGCAACAAGGCAGCTTTGTGGGGCCACTCATGCCCCTCGTTGGCCGCACTTTTGGCTATGGTGTAAAATGGCTTTTGTTTGATTAATTGAGGCGGTGAAATTATTTCAACTATTTGATTATCAATTAGTTAATTTATTTTTTCAAAACCTATATTTGTACTTATGTATGAAAAAAAGATAGATAAGTACAAATATAGAAATTTATATTTGTACTTATCTATACAAAAAAGGTAGATAAATACAAATATAGCTTTTAAAAAACTCAATATTTATCCTAGAAGTAATTGATAGTCAGATTAATACCTAATCGTTATTCCCTCGCCCAATGCCAAAATTTGATAGGGAGTTCCTGTTTTTTTACATTCTGCTACAAAATCGTCAGGATTGGCGGTATTAAATTCAAAAAGGTCGTAATGATGTGGAATTACCAGTTTGGCATCAATCGCTTTGCCCAAACGTGCGGCTTCTTCACAGTTCAAATTGCCAGCCACTCCCCTACTTGGAACATTGCCATTAATCGGCAAAAAAGCCACATCAACGGCAAAAGGCTTCAAAACATCAACCATGCCCTCATACCAAAGCGTATCGCCAGAATGATAAACCGAAAACGCCCCAAACTTTACCACAAAACCCATACATTTTAAATGTCCAGATGCATCTCTTTCGAGTTCGTTGTGGGCAGCGGGTACACCAATTATTTCAAAATTTCCAATCTTTACAGATTCATTATCGTTTAATCCAATCATAAAATCTTTGGTACAGCCCAATCTATTGGCGACAAAATCTCGGTTGGCTTCTGGGATAATCATCTGAATATCAAGATTTAATGTCAAAATTGGCTTTAAAGTTTCGGCATCAAGATGGTCGGTATGATTATGCGACGAAGTAACAACGTCAATCATATCGAGCAAAGATGGCGAAATCACTAATTCAGAAATTCGAGTGTGTGGCTTATTGGTTTCAAGATACTTAACAGTCAGGCTATCAGATAAGTAAGGGTCGAAAAGCAAGTATCTTTGATGATATTTAATCAAAAACCCACTTTGCCCAAGCCACCAAACATTAAAGTGATGGACAGTGGATTCTGTATTTTTGATAGAATTGATAAGCTCGTATTGAGATTGAAAAGGGACTTTCATTGTTTTTTTGGTGTTTGGAAATAAAACTGAAACAAGCGAAATGAAGACTTTTCTATCAAAGAGATGATTTTAAGCTAAAAAACGTAACTTGAATACCATCAAAATTCACTTTCAATTCTTTTTTTATCAAAAAATCCAAAATTATATTGCTAATAATCCCATGAATTGGGAAATTGATAAATTCCACGGGAACGAATAAAATTAACACTATTGCCGTCATCATAAGGTACGTTTTTTACGTAAATGTGTTTATTACGTAGAGACAAAGCATGCCTTGTCTCTACCAAGCATTGTAAAAAAATTCTATCTCCCACCTGGCGGGCAATGTGTTTTTAAGTAATTGGTAAACAGGGTGTTGAGGTGCATACGTGTTCCCTCGCCTTCATAAATACCATGACTGCGGTTGGGATAGGGCATAAACTGAAACTGGCGGTTGTGTTTTATTAATTCATTAACCAACATCTCGGCATTCTGATAATGTACGTTGTCGTCGCCAGTACCGTGAATGTATAACAAATTACCAATCAAGTTTTTGGCATAAGTAATCGGCGAACCATTTACAAAATCCTCTCGGTTTTCTTGAGGTATTCCCATGTATCGTTCTTGATAGATATTATCGTAACAAAGCTGATTACCAACCGCCGCCACCGAAATTCCCGTTTGATAATATTGTGGATATTGAAACATCAAATTGAGGGTAGATGACCCACCACCACTCCAACCATGAACCGCTACACGGGTACTATCTATAAATTTCCATTTTCGCATTTCTTTCATGGCCAAGGCTTGGTCTCTGATGTTAAGAATGCCAATTTTTCTGTAAATAGATTTTCGCCATGCCCGACCTCTTGGCAGGGGCGTTCCTCGGTTGTCGATAGAGGCATAAATATAGCCATCTTTTGCCATGTCGCCAACATATAGGCTGTTCCGACCCATACCGTAGCTGTCCAAAACAGTGGCAGCGGCAGGTTCGCCATAAACAGTAATCACAAGCGGGTATCGTTTGGTGGAATCAAAATTCATGGGTTTTACCATCCAACCGTCAAGGTCTATGCCGTCTTCGGTTTTGATTCTAAAAAATTCTACTTTTTTGCTTATTTTTAGGTTAGTCATTTTGCTCGAAATGCTTTCTTTTTCGTTGAAGGCTTTGTGGTTTTCTAGGCTTATCCACTCGGTCATAGGAGCGATGTTGGCACTCGAAAACGAGTGTCTGGCGTATTTTCCATTGGGAGAAATCGAATAATTATGCGTTCCCAATTGGCCATCAGGCGTCAGTGATTGCATGGCTTCGCTGCCGTCTAATTTTATTCTGAACAAGTAGCTTTGGGTTGGGTTTTTGGGCGAACCCGTAAAATAAACATAGCCGTTTGTGTTGTCGATGAGGGGTATTTTTTCAACGTCATAGTCGCCCTTGGTTAATAGGCTTTCTTTGCCGTTCAAATCCATTTTGTATAAATGTCTCCAACCGTCTTTTTCGCTTACCCACAAAAATTCTTTGTTCCCTTTTAGCCACTCCCAACCTGCGGGACTGTCGCCCCAACGTTCTTTAGTATCAATCCATGCCTCATCTTTTTCGGTTTGAATCGTCTTTATTTTTCCTGTAAGTGCCTCACAAACAATTATTTTGCTTTCGTTTTGTTTCCTGTTTAGTTGTTGGACAATCAATTCGTTTGTGTTGGGTATCCACTCCATTCTTGGCAAATAGGTTTGGCGAGGGTCGCCTTCAATTTTCATTTGTTGGGTTTTTCCTGTTGTGATATTGGCCACCAAAATTTTATAAGGCGATGGGCTTTCGCCAACTTTTGGATACTCGACGGGTACATTAAAAGCATAAACAGAATCGGTATTATTAATCATTAAAAAATCTCGTATCTGAGTAGCGTCTATTTGCCAGTAAGCAATACTTTTGCCATCGGGACTCCACCTAAAGCCATCTCTACAAGCAAATTCTTCTTCATAAACCCAGTCGAAAGTACCATTAATCATTCGCCTTGTGCCGTTACTGCTTAGGGCTTTTATTTGATGAGTGGCGAGGTCTTCCACAAAAACATTATGCTCGCTCACATAAGCCACTTTTTGGCCATCACCCGAAAACTTAGC
Organism: Cytophagaceae bacterium; assembly: GCA_043777715.1. Lineage (GTDB taxonomy): Bacteria > Bacteroidota > Bacteroidia > Cytophagales > Spirosomataceae > JAYWHL01. Next base: position 4,393 of record JAYWHL010000695.1, read on the forward strand.
AAACATCAAACTCGATTCAGGTTTGCCTTTTCCGAGTTGGGTTAATTCATTGGTTTTAAGGTCTAAAACCCAATAATCTCCCATGGTTTCATATCGCCAAACTCGTTTTGAATTAGTATAAATCAAAACCTTCGATTCATCTTCCGATACCTGATATGATTTTACAACCAAAGGTTTTTCTTTTCCTTTGGGTGTAAATTTATCTTTGTCAATCCAAGTTGTTTTTTCTAAAGACGGCAGCGAATATCGCACAATACCAGCACTTTCGATTTTGGTATAAGCATTTCCATCATTGCTCCAATTAATTTGCTGGCCGAACGTTACGAATGGCAAGGCAGTGAAAATAAGGTAAAAAAATAGTTTTTGTTTCATGTTTTGTTTGTTAGATTTTAACCAAAAATAGTGAATTTTGTACGAAAGTTAGATTTTTGTAGTAGTAAATTAAGGGACGGTCTTGGTTACCTTTCATTTGATAAAATGATAAAAATAGATAGGACAATTTTAATTATTCAGTAGTTTACCAAATTATCCTAATATTCGGTAAGTATAAAACACTTTTTTAACCTCCAAAGCCTTAACCCTTTAACTTTTCAACCCTTTAACCCCTTAACCCTTTTAACCCCAATCCTTCAACCCCTTAACCTTTAACCCTCCAACCCCTTAACCCTTTACCTTTTTTTAACCTATTCCAAAACAAATAATGACAAAACGAATCCTCGGTATTATTCCCGCTCGCTATGCTTCTAGTCGTTTTCCTGCCAAAGCCTTGGCCGATATTGCTGGACAAAGCATGATTCAGAGGGTTTATCATCAGGCCAAGCTGTCGGCTAATCTCCAGGAGGTAATCGTGGCAACCGACCATTCCGCCATTTACGACCACGTGGTATCATTTGGAGGGAAGGCTGTGATGACGGCCAATACTCACCAAAGTGGTACCGATAGATGTTTTGAAGCCTATCAGAATTATAACCAAAATTTTGAATATGTCATTAATATTCAAGGTGATGAGCCATTTATTCAGCCCCAGCAAATTGATTTATTGGTAGAGGTTTTGAACGGTAGAATAGAAATTGCAACCCTCATAAAAGTAATCGAAAGCCAAGAAGTTTTGTTTAATGTCAATACGCCAAAAGTGTTGGTCAATTCAAGTTTTGAGGCACAGTATTTTAGTC
>JAYWHL010000696.1:0-2007 GCA_043777715.1 Cytophagaceae bacterium
AGTGTTAGTTCCAGTTTCCGTGCTTGGTGGCTCATCAAACACCTTTGCAAAAGCAATATGTTCAGACAAGTTTCTGTGTTTTAGGCTGTATTTTGTAAAATTTTCCAATACTTATTTCCTAGACTTAAAGCCAACGGCCAGTCAATTTTCGTACCTTTGGCATCTAAAATCATACTCCATTTATTCGCTTGAATCTCCCTCTTTTTATTGCCCAACGCCTTCAAAAATCGCAATCTCAGCGTTTTTCGGCCACGGTGTATCATATTGGCGTAGCAAGTATTGGCCTTTGTTTGGCCATTATGATTGTGGCCTTTGCTGTTTTTTTTGGATTTAAGCGGGTCGTGAAACAAAAAATTTATAGCCTTTCAGGGCAAATTCAAGTTAAGAAGTTTTCAAGAAACGAATCCTTTGAAGAAAAACCATTGTCTAGGTCGGTGGCTTTGTATCAAACAAAAAACCCTGAAAACCTTCCTTCAATCAGTCATATACAGGCCGTAGCCCACAAAACGGGTATTCTCAAAACCAAAGACGATTTGCTTGGAGTATTACTCAAGGGCGTTGGGCAAGATTATGACTGGCAAAATTTTGAGATGAATATGCTATCGGGCAAAACCTTGAGTTTGTCGGACACTAGTATTTCAAACGATATTCTGGTATCCGACATCATAGCCAATAAACTCAATTTGAGCATCGGTAACGAGATAGTGATGGCATTTTTGCAAGACCCTCCCCGTTTTCGTAAACTCAATATCGTAGGAATATATCAAACGGGTATCGAAGAAATTGATACTCAGTTGATTATCGGCGACTTGAAATTGATTCAAAAACTAAATAATTGGGGGGCAGACACTGTGGGTACATTCGAGATTTTTGTAAAAGAAAATTTACCCATTGAGCAAGCAAGCGACCAAGTGGCGGCCATGCTCCAAAACGACATGGCCATAGAGCTGGTCTCTACTCGGTTTCAGGGTTTGTTCGACTGGCTACAACTTTTGGACCGTAACGTTGCTATTTTCTTGGGGCTTATTATGCTCGTGGCGGTGTTTAATATGATGTCTATTTTATTGGTAATGATAATGGAACGCAGCCCGATGATTGGCCTGTTAAAAGCACTGGGGAGTAATAACTGGAAAATTCGTCAAATATTTGTGTATCAAGGCATTGGCATCGTAATCAAAGGGCTTTTGTGGGGAAATGTATTGGGGCTTGGCTTGGGATTTGTTCAGCAATATTATAAAATTATCCCCCTCGACCCTGCCAATTATTACATGAGTTATGTTCCCATCGACTGGCACTGGGACGTGGTTTTGTATCTTAACCTTGGGGTGCTGTTATTAGTAAGTTTAGTGTTGATTTTGCCTACCGTTATTATTACCAAAATAGAACCCATCAAGGCCATTGCTTTTAATAAATAGCTTGGGCTGACTACGGGGCAATTTTACAAAATGTAACGCAATTCTCCCGAATTGCGGGGATTGCTTTTCCGTGGTTGGTGGCTCACCAACCACCTTTGCGAAAGCAATATTCTTAGACAAATCTCTGTGTTATGGTATGTTTTATAAAATTGTCCAGCACTCAGGTGCTGACCATCAAAATTTAGGCCAAGCAAAACTCCATAACCTTATTTGGGTTGGGCTAAATATTCGAGTAAATAGTCTAGTTTTTCTTTTATTTCTAAATCAACATCTTCGGGGTTAATCAATGGAATCAGTTTATAATAATCCCCTTTGTTGAGTAAAATTGGGCATTTAAACCGCTCGGAAATATGCCTAAAACAAACTTCTAAAAACTGACTGGCTTTTTTGTTAGAAAGTAAATTTTTGAAAATCAGACTCTGTAACTCTATTGGAGCTTTGTTATATTCGTCTAGTGCTTTTAAATTATTATCTAGTATCTCTTCTAAAATTGCCTGATTAATGGCGGCTTCGGTGCTACTTCTAATACTCCCTATCTCGATGCTGGTTTTACCTTGTTTTTCAAAATATTTTGCTACATAATTTTCAATAA
>JAYWHL010000697.1:0-5549 GCA_043777715.1 Cytophagaceae bacterium
ACTTATTTCTTTCCGCCAAAATTGACTCTTTTTCAACTAGACTTTAGCTTTTTTATCGACCGTAGCGATGCTACGCTCGTTCCACTTCGGCTCAAAAAAACTTTCGCCTAGTCAAAAAATAGCCTAATTTTGCCCTAAAATTAAAAGTTTAAACAGCTTTAGAAAATAAACAAAATAATGAGGTAAAAATTCATCAATTTATTTACTATGCCTTTGAAGTTACTCTAAAATACTAGGGTTTTTGGCGTATTTGATTTTTAAATCAAATTGACTAATTTTGAGACGGTCGTAAAAAACCTTCTCAATCGTAATAAGTTGAGTAATTTGTTTTCATAGGTAGTTTGTTAAAGTCTCGGCCCATTTGGGCTGGGACTTTTTTTATGTTATCCAAGGTTGTATTTCTCATTTGGGCTGGGACTTTTTTTATGAAAAAGGCGTGCCACGGTTCAAAACCGTGGTACGCCTAAATCGTTGTATTTCTCATTTGGGCTGGGATTTTTTTTTGAAAAAGGCGTACCAAGGTTCAAAACCGTGGTACGCCTAAGCCTTCTTTACTATCTAGCTTTCAGAATCCTTTACTCAAAATTTGGGGCAAGCTAACTCTTTCTTGTTATAAGGTTTTTTCTTTTTACCTAATGATATAGGCTCAAAAAGATAAGAAATTGAGATTTCGTGCGAGCCGCCCGTGCCAACCCCTAGCGTAGAAATAGTAGTGTCGTAACTATATCCAAACGACAGATTATCAGCACGATAGCCTACCAAAAATATAAGGGCGTCGTGGTTGTTGATGCCTTCTTTGTATTTTTTTACGGGAATACCCCGATACCAAGCCCCAAGCACAAGGGGCGAATAGGTAAAATAAACACCAGCATCGAGTTGGTCGAACTCGCCTTGTTTTTTGTAAAGAATAGTTGGGCTAAAACTCGCCTCACGGTTCATTTCCGAGCCTAGGCCATGGCCAATGCGGCCTTCGCCCAAAATAAATTTATAACCTGCATGGAGGGTAAGTTTCATTGGCAAAAACTGATTTGTACCCTTCACAACCGACTGGTCTGGCCTGTTGATATGAGCCGCCGATAGCCCCAGCCAAGCGTTTTGGTTATAAAACAAAGCTCCTACGGTAGCATCAAAATAATTTACCCTGATGCCGTTGTCTTTTACGGGGTCTAGCGTTGGGGCACCTGTTGAGCCACGGTCGCTGAGTTGGTCGCCAAAGGTTAGTCTATAAAAATCTGCCCCACGGTTCACATACGATGTTTGTAGTCCAAAACGTATAAAATTGTCTTCGTTTAGTCGCATCTGATACGCATAGTGTAGGCCAACGTCTGTACTGCGGAGGTTAGAAAACTGGGTGTCGTTGAGGAGCGTAATGCCTAAACCCGAATTGTATTTATCCAAATAAGTATCAAACGAAGCCGCCGACGTAATGTAATTGGCACTAAGGGCAGGCCATTGGTTTCGATAATTGATGGTAGCACGAGAGGTTTGGGCAGCCCCCGCAAAGGCAGGATTTAGATAAAGCGGATTGGCATAAAACTGCGAAAACTGCGGGTCTTGGGCGGCCACAGCCATAGCCAATAAACTAAGTAAAAGTGTAAATGATTTTTTCATGATTGTTCTTGATATGACGGCTTTATGACAGTTAGCTCCTTGTGTTCACAAATAAAACCATCTACAACGTAATAATACTAAAAACGATAGATTTATTGTAAAAAATATCAAACAAGGGGCTTTTTTCTTTGATTTGCCCCACTCTTCTTGGTTTATAATAACAAAAACCTATCCAAAACAATATTCATGAACTCACAATTAGGGGAGAGTAATGTTGGATGAATCTATTTACAACTTATTGTTGTGAGCCAAAATATTCTAATTTTGCTAAGATTTAAAGTTTAAATAGTTTCGTGAATTTCAACCCTAAAATGCTAATATCCTCCTTTGTTTATGAACAGAATTGCAACAGAAGCCGATTTTCAGTTTATTTTTGATTTGTATATGCACCCAAACGTAAACCCACATTTGTTATACGAACAAATGAATATTGAAGCGTTTAAGCCCATTTTTGATGAATTGTTATCAGACAATGTACTTTATGTTTTTGAAGAACAGGGCTTGCCAATAGGAATGTTTAAGTTGGTGTTGCTCAAACATCGTTGTAGCCACATTGCTTATCTAGGAGGTTTGGCCATTAGTCCAAACGGGACGGGAAAGGGTTTTGGCTTAAAAATGATGCACGAAATCATTGAATTAGCTCAACAAAAAAATGTGAAAAGACTAGAATTAAGTGCAGGTACTCAAAACACTAAAGCCATTGCCCTTTACGAAAAAGCAGGTTTCAAGGCCGAAGGAATCCTCCGTAAATACACTTATCTCAAGAGCGAAGGGCGGTATTTGGACGAGTTACTGATGTCGTATATTTTTTAGATTTGTTTTCCAAATACTTTCGCTTTCTAATTTATTCTTTTGGTTTTTCCTTAAAATAGTCCCAAGCGGTTTTGGCAATGTTGGCAATAATTCGCTCGTTTTCGGTTATGTTTTCTCTTGAATTACTCACAAAAACGCTTATCAAAAAATAATTACCATCGGGCAAAAATACAATGCCAATGTCGTTTACGGCGGCAGTAACCCCGTCTTTGTTTGTCCCCGAAAACCCCGTCTTGTGTGCCACAACCGTACCCTTGGGCAGTTTTCCTTTTAGTCTGTCAGCCCCAGTTTCGGTTGCTTTCATGGTTTTCCACAAAAAACGATGGCTGTTTTTGGATAGCAAATTATTACTATTCTCATAAAATGCCAATAGTACCTGATTGGCAGCTTTGGGGCTTGTCCAGTTCAAAAACTGCGAGTCCCAATCGTTTTGCATCGTGGATTCGTTTATTTTGATAGAAATGTTTTGAAAGCCTTTTTTCTTAAAAAAATCTTCTACAAACCTAGGCCCGCCAATTAACTTTAAAAGTATATCACAACCCACGTTATCACTTTTGGCAACGGTATATTCCAACACTTCGGCAAGGCTTAGGGTAGTGCCTTTTGGATATTTTTCTCTGATTGGGCTATATAAATTGGGTAAAAGGTCTTCTTGTTTTATGCTAATTACCTGATTTAGAGATAGTTTCCCTTTGTCTATTTCAGACAAAACAGCCAAGGCGATATGAAACTTAAAAACACTTTGCATTGGCAAATGTTTATCGCCATTTATCGAAAGTGTGTCTTTGGCATTTTTCCCCCTAATTGCAACCCCAACTTCGGCTTTTTCATTCAGTAAAATTTGTTGAATTTTTAGTTTTACTCCTTCGATTGTTTGACCAAAAGATGGAGAAAAAGGAAGAAGAAAAAACAAAATTATTATCTGAATTTTAGGCATTTTTATAGGGGTCTGATGGATTTGGAGGTTTACAAAACAAATTTAAAGTCCGTGAGTACTAACAGGCTAAACACGCCACGAAGTGTACCACGTTATGAAACCTAGGCGTTTAGGTCTGAAATTTGGTCTAAATGAATGGTTTTGAAATGCTGATAAACTTTTAGGATAATGGCCATGCCCACCACCGACTCGGCAGCAGCCACCACCATTACAAACAAAGCAAAGGCTTGGCCTTGTAGTTTGGGGTCGTGTTGGCTAAAAACCACTAGATTAACATTGGCGGCATTGAGCATTAGTTCTATACCCATCAAAACCACAATGGCATTGCGTTTGGTAATGGCAACGGCCAGCCCGATACTAAATAAAGCCGCCGATAAAAATAAATAGAGTGAAGTCATTTTATTGATTTATACCAAAGTGAGAATGGTTTTCGGGAATGAGGTTACACAGGAACGCCTGCCGCAGAGAACCACAGAGAAAATTTAGAGAACCACAGAGAAAAATATCTGTGGAAGACTCTGTGGTTCTCTTTTTAAAACTCCGTGATTCTCTGTGGCAGGCGTTCCTGTGAAATACTATACTTGAAAATACAAAACCGAGAACCACTTTCACACTAGTATATGAGGAGTAATGGGCATTTTTTAAGTATTGCATAACATACAAATTTGTCTAAGAATATTGCTTTCGCAAAAGTGCTTGGTGAGCCACCAACCATGGAAACGGATAAAATTATTTCACACTATTAATATCGTAAATATTTGTATACCAAGCCTATAGCCTACCGCATAATGCCTACCGCTACTTGCTACTCAAATAAGCCGCTCCGAGTAATACCATCATTAGCAAAATACCTGTGAGTTCAAAAGCAAAAACGTAGTCGGTCATCAGGCCAATGCCAAGGTCTGTAAGGGTGGTATTACGCACAATCGGCTTAAAATTAAGCTCGTTTACAAGGCTAAACATTCCTTTTTTGAAAGTCATAAACAAAAGCCCAAAGGTAGAAATGGCTATGGTAATACCCCAAAAACTGTTTTGAGATTTGCTCATTATCACGTTCAAAGCCTTGGTTTGGTTGCCTGTTGGCGTGTTGGTAAGCATTATTCCAAAAAGCATTAATACCAAAATACCCCCTACATAAATCATGATTTGGGCTACGGCCACAAAATCGGCTTGTGCAAAAACATACAAAGCGGCAATACCCAAAAAAGTAAGCAATAGTGCAAAGGCCGAATGTAAAACGTTTTTGCTAAACAGCACCACCAAGGCCGAAGCAAGCGTAATGACAAGAAATAAAATGAGAATGTACATTTTGAATGCTAATTAATAACGATTTTGTAATAATCCATGATGGTTTGAAAAACGCCTAATAATTCTGATATATTTTCAAGAGTATAGATCTTTTTATCAATATAGATTTTGTCTTCTAATTTCATAAAAAGCCAATCTTTGCCTGTGGTTACACAACCATAAACGGGGCCTAGCTTCACTCCTTTTTTTTCATTAAAAACCCTTGCCCCAATCATTTGGGCAGCACATTGAGGCACGCCAATTTCAGTATCATTTTTTTTTGCTTCTACTAGTTGAAATATCGGATAATTGATATTGAAAGTACCTGTATCTTTGGCCAAAATAAAATCGCATTCGCCTTCTAGTTCTTGATTTTCATCAGCATTTAGCGTATCGCCCGAGTGAATGGTAAAATACTTGTCGTTCCGATTACGAAGCTCAACCAAAATAGGAAATACGATTGATTCTGATTTTGCTTTTTCACTTTTTACGGGCAACTCTTGGGCTATTTGTAGCGAATCTTTAAGCCAATTGCTTGGCTCTATGTTGGTACTATGCTCAAATAGCCTTTCAACATGATTTTTTATGCCAAAACGTTGTTCTATTAAATCAAGGGTAAATTTGCTATAAGGCATAAAATGATTAAAGTTGATTTTTGAATTAATTATTTTTTTGAACTAAAAATCCAGTATTGATGCTTAATAGCCTTCTTTTTCGTTCGGAAAATCTCGCTTTTTTATATCATCAACATAGTGTGAGATGGCCTCGGTTATCACGTTGGCTAGGTCGGCATAACGCCTTAAAAAACGAGGTTTGAAGTCTTTGTTTATTCCTAGTACATCATGTAAAACCAAAATTTGTCCGTCAGTGTCTGGCCCTGCACCAATGCCAATGGTGGCCA
>JAYWHL010000698.1:0-5548 GCA_043777715.1 Cytophagaceae bacterium
TCCAAAAATTACTACCAAAGCACAGCCAATGGGATTGAACCACAAGTAAGCAATGTCGGTATAATAATCAATGAGCATCAGAAAGATTTCAGCTAAAATTGCCGCCCAAAAAACGGCATCGGCTTTGATATATTTTACATAAAATGCTACAATAAAAACACCCAAAATTGTACCATAAAACCATGAACCTAAGATATTTACGGCCTCAATCAAGTTACCGACTTCGGAAGCAAAAAGGGCTACAAGCATGCAAAAAAGCCCCCAAGCGATGGTAAGCCAACGAGAAGCCGATAAAAAATGAGCATCAGAACCCACCGAATGCCAAAGCCGCTTGTATAAATCTATTACCGACGACGAACCCAAAGAATTTAGCCCTGCCGCCAGCGACCCCATCGAGGCCAAAAAGATAATGGCAATCAACAAACCCACCAGTCCATGAGGGAGGTAGTGCATTACGAAATTCAAGAAAATATAGTCTTTGTCGTCTGCTTTTGGGTTATTTTTTTTAATGAGTGTTGTGGCCTCTTTTCGTAATGAATCCAGTATTTTTTGGTTAGCCAAAAGCTGTTGTTTTAGTTCGGGCTTCGTGAAAATTTTTAGGTTGTTATCGTTATAGGCTTTCGGAATTTCTAATACTTTTTGCGATACCTTTCGGCTATTGTATTCGGCTTGAATTATTTGCTTTTTATAATTAAACAACTGCTGATACTGGATTTCAATCTTCTGAAAATCAGCACGATACTCGCTTTTTCTTATGTTTTCTAGTTCTACTTCATTAAAAAAAATCGGTGGTTGGGTATATTGATAAAAACTAAAAACCAACACCCCTAACAACAAAATCAAAAACTGCATTGGTATTTTTACGATGCCATTCATCAACAAACCCAATCGACTTTCGGTACTATTTTTGCCCGTTAAATACCGCCCCACTTGGCTTTGGTCTGTACCAAAATACGATAATTGTAAGAAAAAACCACCCACCAATCCCGACCAAACATTATACTGATTTTTAGGGTCAAAATTAAAGTCTAGTACTTGGGTTTTGTTCATGCTTCCAGCCAAATGCAGGGCATCGGCAAGACCAATTTCGGCGGGCATTAACCTAACCACCATCACCCCAGCCACCAACATTCCCATCAGAATAATACCCATTTGCAGCACTTGGGTATAAGAAACGGCCTTTGTACCACCATAAACGGTGTAAATAATAACCAAACTACCCATCAGTAAAGTAGTAAGCGAAATATCAAGATGTAAAATGGTGGATAAGATAATGGCGGGGGCATAAATAGAAATTCCCGTAGATAAACCCCGTTGAATCAAGAAAAGTAGAGCCGTGAGGGTACGAGTTTTGAGGTCGAAGCGTTGTTCAAGGTATTCGTAGGCCGTATAAACATTTAATCGCTGAAAAATAGGAATAAACGTAACGCAAAGTACAATCATGGCCAAGGGCAAGCCAAAATAAAACTGCACAAAGCCCATTCCTTTGTTATAAGCCAAGCCTGGGGTGGATAAAAACGTAATGGCCGAAGCCTGTGTGGCCATTACCGATAGCCCAACATGGTACCAAGGCAACTGCTTGTCGGCCAATAAATAAGAATCTATATTTTTATTACCCCTGCCCCGATAAATTCCATATAAAATAATGGCTAAAAGTGTGGCAATCAGAATAATCCAATCTAAGAGATTCATAATTTATAGCAGAGGTTTTTGAACTGGAGGCTTGAATTTCAGCCTTTTATTTTTCAAATGTAGGCAAAATCAGGCAGAAAATTTTCTTGAATGATTCAACAAATTCAATTTTGAATCCAATTCGTAATATCACCGTGTTGGCGTTGGCATACCTTGTCTCTACGTTGAATACATATTATCCGTAATACCTCAACCCTAAATTTTCTATGCCCTTTCTTTTCTAATGGCCAACATAAAACCAATAATTAGCACAATAGTACCTATCCATAATAGATTAATAAATGGTTTTTCGAGGGCTTTTAGCACGATAAAATCTTTTTGAGTGGTTTGGATATTAAAGGTAAAAATACCCGTTTTGGGGTCTATGTTTTCAAATCTAACTTTCAGACCCACTTCCATATTAATAACAGGATTGCGTTTTACCATACCCGTTTTGGTGTTCAATACATAAATAGGAGCAATTTCTACGTTTCTATCTTTATCTAAAACTCGTATTTGTGCTTTTACAGCGGCCTCGCCTTCGCCATTTTGGGCTTTGGCATCTATGCCCACTTTTTCTAAAATGGCTACATAATCGTTCACAAAAAAAGTATCTTGTATGGCTATATTCTTGGTTTCGGTTTTGCTCCATTCAACCTCACTGTTGGGGTCGTTTACATAGCTTACGTGCGTATATAAATCGGCAGTTGCTGTTTTGTGAATATCAGGCGATGCCAAGAGTCCCATTTTAGGGTTTACTTGTGCTTTCGGAAAAAGCGTAAAAACCCGTCCGCTTGGTTCTCGGTATTCTATTTCATAAAAAGTATTTTCGGGAAAAACCGTCAGCGTATCCCCTGTTTTGAATTTAATACTTTCGTTCTGAATAATATCCACTTTGGCCACGGCATGAAAATCGTTGGGCATAACCTCCACATCGTCTTTGTTTAGGTATCCAGATAGGCTGCGGGCTTCTATTCTTTGGCCTTTGTAAGTCAGTAAATAAGCCCCCATTTTGGTAGGTTTATTGAGCCATAGCATCACGTTTTCTTTATTTTCTTGGTTGTTGTTATTGGTAAATGCCTCGGCATTAGAAATTAACAAACCTGTATTATTCATCGAAATTACTTTTGAATATCCCGACGAATACAAAATGCCAATGAGCATCAAAGCCACGCCAATATGCGTAACCGCCCCACCCGAAATTTTAGTTTTTTTCTTAATGAGCAAATCCCAAAGAATAGAAAAATTACAAACCAACGAAAATATTGAGGCCGTGAGCGATACGATATAAATCCAGTTACTGACATTGGTAAGGGTAATAATCAAGGCCGTGGCCACAAACGTAATCATTAAAGGCGTAGAAAAAGCCTCCCAAACGCTTAGGTTTAGGTTTTCTAGTGAAAAACCGTTTTTAGTGCCTATTGTCTTTTCTTGTTTGGCTTTGTTCCACCAAAAATACTGCCCGATAGACGAAAACACGGCAATTAACACAAAAAACCATATCTGAAATTTTGTATAATGGCCAATTTGATCAACAGGTAAGGCCAGTTTTGAAACATAGCCAAAGGCTTCTATTATTTTGTTGTAAACGGGAATAGAAGTAGTAACAATTACCTGAAAAGCGGCCAAACATAGCACTGTTGCTCCACAAAAAATCCAAAACTCACGGGTATAGGTAGATAATTCTCGGCTGTCGGTGGGTATATCTTTCCAGTTTTTGACCATAAAAAACACCGCCACCAAAATAAAGAAAAACAAATAAAGCAGCAACTGCCCCGACAAGCCCAAGTCAGTAAATGAGTGTACCGAAGCATTGCCCAAAACCCCACTTCGGGTTAAGAAAGTTGCATATAGTATCAATACAAACTGGCTCACTACCAAGATGATAGAAGTTTTAAGAGCCGTTTTGTTGGTTTTATAAATCATCATCGTGTGAATGGCCGCCACCATAACCAACCACGGCACATAGACTGCATTTTCTACGGGGTCCCAGTTCCAATATCCTCCAAAATTGAGGGTTTCGTAAGCCCAATACGCTCCCATCACGATACCCACACCCAGCACCAAAGCCGAAAACAAAGCCCAAGACATAGCGGGTTTTATCCACGTTGCGTATTGTTTTTGCCAAAGGCCAGCAATCACGAACGAGAAAGGTACAAGCGTGGTGGCAAAACCTAAAAACAGTGTTGGCGGGTGAATAACCATCCAATAATTTTGCAAGAGAGGATTAAGCCCGTTGCCATCTTTTGGTACAAAATTGGGTTGCATGGCCCAAACGGGCAGTTCGGGCATGGCTTCTTTGAGTAATAAAAACGGAGATGAGCCAATCTTGAAGCTATCAAAAAACACTACGCCCAAAATCATTGAACACAGAAAAGCCTGTACCGTGATAAAAATAGTCATAACGGGGGCTTCCCAAATATCTTTTTTCACACTTTTTGTATTGGTAATCAGGATAATACCCAACACAGCGTGCCAAAAAATCCATAGTAAAAAACTACCTTCTTGACTTTCCCAAAAACAAGAAATGATATAATAAACAGGCAAAGCCCTTGACGAATGCGACCAAGCATAATGGTACTCGAAATAGTGTTGGGCAATGATGGTATAAAGCGAAAATATAACGCCAAGCACGGCAAGGGCGTGGAAATAGAAAGCGATTCTACCAAAAGACTTCCAGTCAGATTTTTCGATTTCATTATTGGCTAATGTTGCCTTTAAGTACGCAAAAGCAGCCACCAACGAGGCCACAAATGATAGAATAACTGACAAATGGCCGACATTACCGACCCATAAATGAATATCTGTTTGCATGATTTATTTTTTTGGCTTTAGGCTTTAGGCTATTGGCTGTAGGCTGTTGGCTTTAGGCATTGGCTGTTGGCTGTTGGCTGTTAAATTCCCCCTTCGGGGGCTAGGGGGCTTGGGCTTTGACTTTGGCTTTGACTTTGACTAGCTCTAAGTCGTTAATTTCTTTTCTTGATATTTAGATGGGCATTTCAGTATGGCTTTATCGGCCTTAAAAACCTGTCCGTCCATTTTTCCTACAATTACAACCTGCTCTGCTGTATCAAAATCTTGTGGTTTTGGGCTATTCAAGATACATTTTTGTTCTCGTTTTAGGGTATCCACCAGCACAAACTCAAAACGATTGGGGTCAATAGCTGGATTATAATTCATGCCTACGATATGGCCTTGGGCATCTTTTTTGAGCCGCCCCACCACATGAATTTTGGCATTATTGCCACTCTTTACCATGTTTTCGGCTTCGGTAAAATCGGCATAGGTGCTTACATCGCCCACTACTGATACGAGAATGGTAATGGCCACGGCTATGACCACCAAACCAAGAATGTGTATTTTTTTCATGCTATTTTTTTAATTTATCTTCTAATTTTGAAATTTTTCTATCTATCGAAATCAGATAAGCGACAATACCAATAAAAACGATGGTAATAACCGCCACAACCGCCCAAATTTTACCATCTTGCCGCAAAGCATCAGCCATTTCGGGTTCTTGTGCAACTGCCTGTGTTGCCCAAAGGTTTGTTAATAAAAGAAAGACAAAAAAGTTTATTAGTTTTTTCATATTATTGGTTTGTTATAATTAGCAATCGGCTTTTTCGAGCTTTGCCATTCTGTTAGTCTTCGGTAATGATTTCTAATCGTTTTAGTCTGATTCTTAGGCTAGTAATCCAAACGCCCAATAGGATATATCCAATAATGGCTGGATAAAAAACCATTCTCATTTGGTTGCTCATATCATACGACCCAATGGCAGGGTTGCCACCGTTGCCAGGGTGTAGCGAGGCCGTAAGTCTAGGCAAAACAAAGATGAGGGGCATAAAAACACAAAAAGCAAAAATATTGTAGATGG
>JAYWHL010000699.1:0-5505 GCA_043777715.1 Cytophagaceae bacterium
GTCAAACTTTCAGAAATGTTTTACCCGCTCTGTGGCACTCAATTATCACCCTATTACGATGTTAAGTTTGATGCTCAACACACTTTTTTTTGGTAAAGCAGCTTTCTCATTTATTTTTACAAATATTGTTTTTCATTCTTTGAACGTAGTTTTAGTTTTTTTTACCACACAAAAACTTTCTAAAAATCAAATAATTCCTTCGGTATTTGTAGCACTTATTTTTGGTTTGCACCCCTTGAGGGTTGAGTCTGTGGTTTGGATTTCGGAACGGAAAGATGTTCTGTACGTATTCTTTTCGTTGCTAGGGCTATTTTTTTACCTAAAAAATCTAATAGCTGATTCTACTAAAAATACATTTTTAGTAATCTTGTTTTTTGTAATGGCTTGTTTATCAAAAGGTCAGGCGGTTGTGTTGCCTATTTTGTTTGTGCTAGTTGATTTTTGGTCAGACCCTAACTTCAATATCCTTCAATCAATAAAATCAAAGATTCCATTATTTATCATTGCTCTTATTTTTGGTTTCATAAGCCTCAATATCCAATCAGGGTCAGACTTTTTTGGCCTAATTCGTCCCAATATTGAAGGATATGTGGCCATAGATATTGATAATTTTTCGCTTTTTGAGCAAATCAAAATCGGAACGCATGGTTTTATTTTTTATCTGCAAAAATTCTTTATTCCTACCGATTTATCTTCGTTGTACCCCTTTATCAAAAACCCTGATGGGAATGCACTACCTGTTTATAGTTATGGTTTGGTTTTGATGCCCTTGATTTTAGGACTTACTTTTTGGTTTAAGGACAAAGCCAAACCTCTTTTTTTTGGCATTTTATTTTACCTAATTTCAACTATTCTCGTACTTCAATTTCTTTCGGTTGGGGTGGCTGTGGCCGCAGATAGGTATTCTTATCTAGCTCATATTGGGATTAGCTTTGCTTTTGTTTTTGGAATAAAACAACTACTCGAAAAATTTAAGATTACTAATCTCATTTTTTATGTGATTCTTGTTGGATTTTTATTGTCAAATATTTGGCTTACAATTACTTACACAAAATATTGGGCCAATACAGCCACACTTTTTACTCGAAGAATTGAGATTCAACCTAACGATGGCAGGGCTCACGAAATCAGAGGCTTATATTATCAACGCAATAATGAAACCGAAAAAGCACTCGAAGATTTACAATTTGCAATGAATAACGGGGCAAATAACCCTGATGTTTTTTTGAGATTGTCGGATATTTACGCTACCAAAAATCAAAAACAAGAACAAAATACCGTCTTAACCAAAGGAATAGGGGTTTTACCGCAAAATGCCCAATTATATTATGCAAGAGCTACCCTAAATTACCCAAGCCAAAGTTCGATTGCAGATTTTGAGAAGGTAATGGAGATTCTTCCCGAAAAAACGAATGAGATAAAAGGACTTTTGGGAGTTTGTTATGCCAATAATGGTAATTTGCAAAAAGGTATAGCTACGATTTTGGAATCAATAGCTTCAAAAGAAGGCAAAAATGTAGCCAATTACTTGAACCTTGCAGTATGTTACAGGCAACTTAACGATAAAACATTGGCAGATAAAGCCGCTCAACAAGCATTAATTTTAGACCCAAACAATCAACAAGCCAAACAAATGTTGGCTGAATAATTATGGCAAAACATAATAAAACAAATCAAGTAAAAGCCCAAGCGATTTTACCAAAACCAAAAATTGATAAAGATTCGCCTAGTTTTTTGATTAAATATCAAACACATTTAACTTTTTTGGCTTTAGCCTTACTCAGTATTTTTATTTTTTCGTACGGCTTCAAAAATGAATTTGTGGAATGGGACGACCAACTGTATGTTCGTGACAATCCACTTGTGAATCAACCCTCATGGGCTAATTTTTTCAAGGCTTTTAGGTCGGGAGTTGCCTTAAATTATCACCCGCTTACCATTGTTTCGTTACAATTTAATGCTGCGATTTGGGGCTTTGATAAACCTATGTCCTTTATTATTACCAACACTATAATTCATGGTTTTAATGTTGGTTTGGTGTATGTATTCATTAAAAAACTAATGAATCATCATCATCTAATAGCCCTTTTCACGGCCCTTCTTTTTGCAGTACACCCCATGAAAGTTGAATCGGTAACGTGGGTTTCTGAACGCAAAGATGTACTGTACGCCTTCTTTTTTTTATTGAGTGTTATTCAATATTTGATATTTGTTGAAACTAAAAATCGTAAAAACCTTATTTTCAGTCTCTTGTTTTTTCTTTGTTCGTGCCTTTCAAAAGGTCAGGCGGTAGTTCTGCCCGTTGTTTTGGTATTGATTGATTTTTGGTATGATAAATTTTCAATTGAGAAAATTAAAGAAAAATGGAGCTTTTTTGCCACCGCATTTTTGTTTGGTAGTATCGCTTTGAGTATTCAAGCAGGAGGTAATTTTTTTGGCCTTACTCAATCCATTGGCGAAAACAAATCGGCACTCGACCTTGCCGTTTTTAGTTTTAAGGACAAATTGATTTACGCAGGTTATAGCTTTATGATGTATATCGTAAATTTTTTCAATCCCTCAAACCTTGGCCCATTTCACCCTTATTTAAAGTTTGAAACCGCCGAAGGTTCAAGATACTACTGGGGGCTTCCTTTTGTATTGGCCACCCTCGGTATCGTTGTTTTTTCGCTGCGTAAAACCAAAATTATTGCCCTTGGATTGGGCTTCTATTTTGTTACGATTGCGTTGGTGCTGCAATTTATATCGGTTGGGGCAACCATTATTTCCGACCGTTATTCTTATTTACCTTATATCGGATTATGTTTGATAATAGCTTATTTTTTGAATAAACTCATTGATTATAAACCTATTACCAAAATACCAATTTTTATAATAGTTTTTCTAATAACTATTTTATGGGCAAATATGAGCATCAATCAGATTAAAATTTGGAAAAACTCAATCAATCTTTATACTCGAATGATAGAAAATTATCCCGACGACCACCGCCCTTATGGTACTCGTGGTAAAATGATTGGAATGGCTGGAAACCTAGACGGAGGCATATCAGATTTAGAAAAGTGCATTGCATTGGGTGGTAAGGAAGTTGGAACACGGGTGGATTTAGGCGTAGCTTATGGCATGAAAGGAATGCCTGACAAGGCTATTGAGCAATTTAATTTTGCGATAAATTCGGGAAAAGCAACTGGAGAGGCTTATTTAAATAGAGGAATTGCTTATTTTTCTACGAATCCAAATCAAGCTCTCCAAGATTTGCAGCAGGCTTTAAAAATGTTGCCTGATAAAACATCGGAAATTACTGGCAACATAGGTACGATACAAATGAACATTGGGGAAATAGATAATGCCCTCAAAAACCTCGACTTGGCTATCAATTCGGGCAGCAAAGACCCTAATATTTTTGTGAATAGAGGAAAAATAAGACAAAATTTGGGGGATAAAGATGGAGCAATTACAGATTATAAAACTGCGGTATCATTAAACCCAAATATGAGTAATGCCCAACAATTATTATTAAATTTGGGAGCAAAATAAAGATTTTAACTCAAAATCTATTCAAGTTGATTTTTTTCAAAGTTAATAGATTCAAAAGTCCATACTTTTCTCTTCGATAATATTTCAATTTTAAAATACTTATATATCCAACACCATGCCCGATATTCCTAAAAAACTCCACAAACCTCCAGGCAAACGACTACTAAAAAACATGACAATGGCTCAAAAATATTGGATTTTGGGAGGTGTCAGTGCTTTATTGATTGGTACTGGGCTGGCCGTATTATGCGAGGCTTCGCTGTTGCGTTTTTCGGGAGAACCTTTTGTGAGATGGTTTTTTGCAGGAGTTTTTGCTTTTATATTGATTATTGGTGGCTTAGGATTGCTACAAATCTCTACTCGATACAGAACGCTTATGGAAGTTAGAAGAATGATGCAACGAGAAATAAAAAAAAGCAATAAACAAATTTCAAGTCAGAAATCTCAAAATCAAAAGAAAGCACCTAATCAAGAAAATAATAAATCAAAATGATAGTAAAGGTTTCTTGAAACGATAAAAACTAAAAAAACCGCTTTAGAGCGGTTTTTTTAGTGGAAACAAATTATCTCAACTATGCTTTTGTAGCAAAACTTGCTTTGATAGCCTCTACATCTACTTTCTTGATAGTAGGGCGAGTCATCAGTTGTTTTACCTTTGCGGTATTATTGTTAAAAGTAGCTTTGTTTACTCTATCTTTTCTTTTGAGTTGCGTTACGGCCATGACCTTGGTGGTTTTTTTGTGATTTGAACTGCAAAATTAGCCTTATTGTCTTTAAAATCAAAACATAAGCGACTGTTTTTGAAGGAAAGCCGTAAATTTGTATAACAACTTCATTTATTTAAGCATCAACGGGTGCTTTTTATTCAATTTTATCCAAAAATGGAAAAACCTAGTATTCCGAAAGGAACAAGAGATTTTGGACCAGACAAAATGGCCAAAAGAAATTTAATACTAAATCAGATTCGTAAGACATTCCAACATTATAGTTTTGCACAAATCGAAACCCCTACCCTAGAAAATCTATCTGTTTTGACTGGAAAATATGGTACCGAAGGGGACCAACTTCTTTTTAAGGTGCTGAACTCAGGAAACTTTTCTGAAAAATTAACCGAATTAGATTTATTAGATGGATACAAGAAAATTACACCCAAAATTTCTGAAAAAGGTTTAAGATATGACCTAACCGTACCCTTTGCAAGGTTTGTGGTTATGAACCGAAACGACTTGACAATGCCCTTCAAACGTTTTCAGATTCAACCCGTTTGGCGGGCAGATAAACCCCAAAGAGGCCGTTACCGTGAATTTTATCAGTGTGATGCTGATGTCGTAGGCACAAATTCGCTTTTGTGCGAAGCCGAAATTGTATTGATGATTACTGAAATTTTTGAGAAACTTCAAATTCAAAACTTTACGATTAAAATAAACAATCGTAAAATTTTGACCGCCATTACCGAAAAAATTGGGGCAACGGGTCAAGAAACTACGCTTTGTGTGGCGATTGACAAATTAGATAAAATTGGAAAACAAAAGGTAGAGGAAGAGTTAATAGCCAATGGATTTACCAACGAAACGATTGTAGCTTTACAACCCATTTTTACGATTGATGGAGATTTTGGGTCTAAAATTAAGGCATTGGACGAATGGCTTGGCGATTTAGAAATTGGCAAAGCTGGGATTAATGAATTGAAAGAGGTTTTTGAATTGGTTAAATTATCAGGCTTAGAAAATCCAAAATTAGAACTCGATATTACTCTAGCCCGTGGCTTATCGTATTACACAGGAGCTATTTTTGAAGTAAAAGCCCTTGGCGTTAGCATTGGTAGCGTTTCGGGTGGTGGGCGATACGATAATCTGACGGGTGCTTTTGGAATGCCTGGGCTTTCGGGCGTTGGGATTTCGTTAGGCGTTGATAGAATCTATGATGTAATGGAAGAACTAGATTTATTCCCCAAAAATCTTGTGAAAT
>JAYWHL010000700.1:0-5500 GCA_043777715.1 Cytophagaceae bacterium
TCTTCCAAAACTGAGCTTTTTTCATACGCCAAACCCACAATTTCTACGCCTCTTTCTTTGTTTTTCTTGTACCAAGGAGCTAAAAAATTACTTTCGTCCATGCAATTCGGACACCAAGACCCTAATATTTGCACCACAACTACTTTGTTTTCAAAACGTTTGTCGGTTAATGCTATTTTTTTACCTTCCATATCAGGAAATTTAAAGGCTAAACTTTCATATCCTTTTTTGAGATACGTTAGTTTTGTGGCATTTGGCAAAGTAGCATTCTCGTCTTTAGTCGCTGCCCAATTTTCCAAACTACTCGTTCCAGACCAAAATTTACCTATTAATTTCTTATCTTTCATTACCGCCCTGAACAAGTATAAATGCGTTCCGTCAAAACATGAAAGCATCAAACTATCTCCCGATATGTTTCCAGCTAAATAGCGATAATCCCCAGTTGTCGTAAGAAACGTCCCCGTTAGTTCCGCCCCTTTCTGTTCAAAAATGCCTATGGCGTGCGTTGTATCTTTATTGTTGTCTGTAACGAAAGTCGTTTTCCACTTACCATTTACCTCAATTTTACTATCTTTTGCATTTTTGAATCTTGTTTCATTTTTAGATAAATTAGCTTCAAAATTCATTTTTGCAAAACTATTTTTACTGCGTTTTTTTTGCCAGTAGCCTATCAATCGCCCATTTTCTTCTATTTTGGCAACAATTTTAGCTTCAAAAATATCCATCGGTATCACGATAGAATCTCCCAAGATATGAGCATCGTCCATACCTAGCTTTTCTTTACCATTCAAAACATCTACTTTTATTTTATCTGAATTTTGGACCCTTGACAATACCATCTCAAAGGGTAACTCCCCACCTGGCGATGCCAACACGGCTCGGTATTTCCCCATTTCCACCGTTGGTTTTTGAGGTTTACAGGCTAGATTCCAAGCCAATATGAATAAAGTAAAAATAAATAGAATGCTATTTTTTTTCATGTTTTTAGCGAATTTTCACGTAAAAGTACAAAAAATGATTGATTCACAAAACCAATTTTTTTTCGTTCTTCTTTCGGCGTAACTTTATGGTCTAATTTTAACAAACCATGCCCTATCATATTCCTATAATGCTTGATGCCTGTTTAGATGGCCTTCAAATCAAACCCAACGGCACTTATGTTGATGTAACCTTTGGCGGTGGCGGGCATTCCAAAGCTATCCTCGAACGTCTTGGGTCAGAAGGCAAACTCCTTGCCTTTGACCAAGACCCCGACGCTAAAATTCAAGCCAAAGAAATTTCAGACAAACGTTTTACTTTTATCGAAGCTAATTTTAGGCATATAACCAAGTACCTACGTTTGTATAAAGCCCTAAAAGTTGATGGAATTTTAGCAGATTTTGGTATTTCGTCTCATCAAATTGATGATGGTACTCGTGGTTTCTCAACTCGATTCGATGGCCCTTTGGATATGCGTATGAACCCCAAAGCCGAAGTTTCAGCCAAAGACATCATAAATACCTATTCTGTTGAGCAATTGCATAAAATTTTTGGGCAATATGGGGAAGTTAAAAATGCCAAAACTTTGGCCAACGGTATTGTTTCTGCCCGTTCAAATCATAGCATTACCAGTACTATTCAACTAACAAAAATTCTTGAAAAATTTGCTCCTAGAGGTAAAGAGTATAAGTTTTTTGCTCAAGTTTTTCAAGCCATTCGCATCGAAGTAAACGAGGAAATTTTGGTAATAGAAGAATTTTTGAGTCAAGTTCCCGAATTACTAAACCCAGAAGGTCGCCTTGCGATAATGACCTTCCATTCGTTAGAAGACCGTCCTGTGAAAAACTTTATTCGTTCTGGTAAATTTTATGGCGAGGTAGAAAAGGATTTTTTTGGTAACGAAATCAGACCCCTAAAGGCCATAAATCGTAAACCCATTGAAGCCGATGAAGCTGAAATCGCTATAAATAGTCGCTCAAGAAGTGCCAAATTAAGAATTGCGGAACTTTATCAAAGCTAGATTATCTGAATTGTTCCATCAGGCATTAGTTTAATTTGTTCTATTTCAACTAAATTTTTCACTGCTTGCTTAATTCTTGATTCCTCAATATCTTTAAATGTATCAAGTAGCTTTTTGGGTAATGTTTTTTGATTCATTTTTATTTCTTTCAGAATCATTTTTTCCAAATCTGTATCATCAGTTTCTATTTTTCGTGCTTTTTTCTTTTCTAAACAAACATCACAAATTCCACATTCTTCCATGGCTATTTCATCAAAATAATGCCCTATCATTTGCTGGCGACACTTTTTATTTTGGGTTACATATTCTATTATTTTTTCAATTTTTTGCTCTTTTCTTTCCTTCTTATCTTCTAATATTTTCTTAAACTTCATCAACTCTTTTACATCTTTTCTTGCACTCAAATAAGTTATTTTTGGCATCTCCGATGACGGTACATAAGTTATCGCCCCTCTCAACTGCATCTGTTTCAACATTTCCTTTATTTCTTGCACTGGTGCCATAAAAAGATTAGCCAAAGAGGTTTCGTTTATTTTAACAAATTGTGAAAAAACCTCCCCCCCACAAATTCTCAAAATCGTTTTAATCAGCTTATCATATCTTTCGTTCTCAATCTGGAATTTATATAAATCTTTGTTATCCATCTCTATCCTAAGACTTGCGGGATTTTTCATCGCCTCGCTTAATGTAATTAACCCAATTCCTTCCAAGGTTTTGAGTGCCATAAACGCAGTCTGAATTTTTAGATTATACCTTTGGCAAAAAGTGACTATTTCAAAATCAAAAGTTTCAAATTCTCCGACACCTATCGCCAATTGAAAATAATTGGCCAAACTTTGGTACACCAATTGTAAATCTTCTAGTTTTGGAAACTCTTTTTGATGTTTTTCTTTTATTTGGTATAAATCGTCTTCGTTAAAAACGATGGTTGCAATGGCTTTTTGGCCGTCCCTTCCTGCCCTTCCAGCTTCTTGATAATAATCTTCTAGGTTTTCGTTCAAGTTCAAATGCACCACCAATCTAACATCAGGTTTGTCGATTCCCATACCAAACGCATTTGTTGCTACCATTACTCTAAATTCATTATTCATCCATTTTTTTTGGGCAATATTTCTTTCTTCTTGGGTCAATCCTGCGTTATAATGTCCTGTACTTATTTTGTTTTGATTTAGTAAATCTGCTATTTCTTTTGTTTTTTTTCTTGAATTAACATAAACTATCCCCGAACCTGCTATTTTTTCAAAAATTTCAATCAGTTTTTTATCTTTATCTTCCGTTTTTCTAACTGCATATACCAAGTTTTCTCTTTTAATTGAAGTTTCAAATAAGCTAACATTATTTAAATTCAACTTTTCAATTATATCAATCCTTACTTTTTGTGTTGCCGAGGCCGTAAGGGCAATCATGTTTGGTCTTTTAGATAATTGACCTACAAACTGCTCAATTGCTAGATACGCTGGCCTAAAATCCTCCCCCCATTGGCTTATACAATGTGCTTCGTCTATGGCTATCAAACAAATTGACATTTTTTTGGCCCTTTCTATAAATATCCCTGTGCTTAATCTTTCTGGCGAGCAATACAAAAATTTAATATTTCCATAAATACAATTATCTAAAATTCCATCAATCTCCTTTGGGTGTAAACCTGTATAAATTGCTTTCGCATTTATTCCTTTCTTATTCAATCCCTCAACTTGATCTTTCATTAAGGCAATCAAAGGACATATCACTATACAAATCCCTTCCATCGCCAATGCAGGAATCTGAAAACATAAAGATTTTCCAGCTCCAGTTGGCATTATCGCTACCGTATTTTTTTGGTCTAAAACTGAATTTATAATCTCTTCTTGCGGAAATCGAAATTGCTCAAAACCCCATTTTTCTCTTAATATCTCTTTTGGTGTCATTTTGGCTTTGTTTGTATTTTCTATTGAGGAATCTTCTACCTTTTATGTTTTTAGTTCTCCTCATAAAAAGCAAAGCCCCCCTTGATTGCTCAAGAGGGGCTTGCCTATTTTATGTCAGAACTGATTACTCAATTCCTTTCATAACCTTCTTAGAAATTACCTTTCCGTTCATTTCTGCACGTATAAAGTAAGTTCCAGCGTTGAACTTGCTAACATTGATTTCAGCTTTGTGGCTAGTTGTATCCTCGTTAAGATTCCATGAGCCAACTTTGCGTCCCATTGCATCTGTCATTTGAATCATTGCTGGGCCAGCTTCTGTACCGTTGATTTCTACCGTTACTTTGTCCGAAGCAGGGTTAGGATAAGTGCTGATAGTTAAACCATCGTTACTTGTCTCACCCACTGCGATACGTGATGAAGGAACCGCTACGATTCTTACATCTTGTACGTCATAGTCATCTTCTAATACATTACCATTACCTGGTGTTGAGTTTGGATCCATTTGATCCGCTGACATCACTTCGGCAGCATTGATAATCAATTGATTCAAAGTACCAACTATTCTTACGTTGAAACGTAACAAAGCAGTTCTTCCTGAGGCTATCGATGGAATTGTACCTGTAACTGTACCTGCACTATGGCTAATTGAGCCAATTTGTGCAAAAGGCATAGTAACGTAAGTCATTCCAGCTGGTAACACGTCTCTAACTACAACGTTCGTAGCTGCATCAGGTCCATCGTTAATAACCGCAATCGTTATATATACTACATCTCCAGATTGAACTGTACGATAAAGAATATCTTTTATGATTGACAAGTTTGCCGTTCTTACTACTACTACTGGTGCTGCACTAACTCCCAATGATACCGTTGCAGTTGAAGTCCCTGCCGATGTAGTTGCTGTTACAGTGTAAACTCCAGCCCCTGCCAATGTTACTGAACCAATTGAAGGATTCTGCATTGTTGATGCAAAACCATTCGGACCAGACCAAGCATAAGCCGTACCACCATTACTTGCCATCAAAGCTACGTTATTACCCACTGTCGCTGGGTTCGGAGTTGCTGATGCTGTGATTACTACTGGAACTGTCGGTGTATTATTAGCAACAACTTGTGCCGTTACCGTTCCACAAGTACCTGTAATAACTTGTACGTAATATGTTCCTCTTGTAACATCACTAGCTATCGGAGTTCTTACTACTCCAGAGTTAATTGTAGATGTTAAAGGAGTAGTCATACCTGAAATTGCTGGAGAGAATACTGACACACTGTATGCATTTGGACCAGTGAATATTACTGAGGTTACGCAAGAAGTGTTCAAACCTGTAATTTGTGCAGATAAATTGATAGGGTTACCATCAAATACTGGGTTGTTTACAAGTAGGTTTACAGTTGGGGGTGCACAAACATTTACCATCATTGTAGATGTTGCTGTACAATTGCCATCTGTTGAAACTCTTACCGAGTAAACGCCATTTGCTGCTGCACTACCCGCTACTGTTAGTAATGTTGGTGCTGCTCCAGTGGCTGCAAATCCATTAGGCCCTGTCCAAGCATACATTGCTCCTGTTGGTGCTCCACCTACTGTTAATGT
>JAYWHL010000701.1:0-5461 GCA_043777715.1 Cytophagaceae bacterium
GTGGGCATCGTTGCCAGCCAATTTATCTTGGGGAAACGCTAGTTTTGAGACATTTTTGTTGCTACAACCCAAAGCCAATATCAAAAAACTAGAAGCCAAAATAGAACAAATGATAGCCAAAGAGATTCCCCGAAAAGAGCGACCTTTTGGTTTTTTCTTACGGCCATTGGCTGAGGTTCATCTCCAGTCCGATGCCTTTACCAACAAAACAGCCGCTACTTATGGCTCGGCCCAACAAACCAATATTTTGATAGGCTTGGCCTTTGCTTTGTTGTTGATTGCGGGTATAAACTACATCAATTTGTCCACGGCTAGGCTTCAGCGGGGTTTCAAAGAAGTGGGCATTAACAAAGCCTTGGGGGCGGGTTTTGGTAATATGATACAACGATTTTATGTCGAAACGTTTTTGTATGTTACTGCTGCTCTGATACTTAGTATTATTTTTTTAGAACTACTCCTACCCTATCTAAATATTATTACGGCCACCAACCTCAAATTAGATTTTTTCAAACAACCTTGGATACTATTATTTTTAGGTGGAGTTTGGTTGTTTTTTAGTTTGTTATCGGGTGCTTATCCTTCGTATATTTTTGCAAATTACTCCCCAAAAAATCTTATCAAAAGCACTAGTCAGCCAAAATCAGGCTCTACACTTTTCAGAAAATCCCTTGTCGTTTTTCAGTTTGTAGGTTCTATTGTGTTGATTGTTTCTATCATTGTTTTTCAGCTACAACTCAAATTTTTGAGAACCAAGGAACTCGGCTTTAAGCCAGAACAGGTAGTGGCCGTGATGGTGAGTAACCTCCAAGAACAAAACAAATACGATGCCCTAGAAAATAGTTTTAAGGCATTAAACAGTGTCAAGAGTGTTGCCCTTAGCCAGTCGTTTCCTGGGTTAGAAACCAGTTTGAGAACCTTGACAAACCCCAAAAATAAAAACGAAAGTGTGGGGCTATATTCAAACAAAGCCAATCCCGAAATCATAGCAACGCTTGGCATTAAGCTACTGGCAGGCAGGCCATTAGCCCCAAAACAAGCCAGCGATACCACTGTTCAAATCGTGATTAATAGAACGGCAGCAGTCTATTTGGGCTATAAACCAGAACAAGCCATTGGAAAAAAAATAAATGTATTTAATGATTATGGCGACGAAATTGTGGGCGTGGTCGAAGACTTTCATTTTCAGAGTATGCACGACAAAATTGTACCCTTTGCTTTTCATAATGCCAGTACCGAGCAGTATGTGTATATGTTGCTAAGAATAGACACCAACGAACTGGAAAACACCTTGGCCAGCATAGAAAGTACCTACAAAAAAGTGATGCCAAACGCTGCCTTCGAGGCGGTGTTTTTAGACCAACACTTGGCTAATCTTTATGTATCAGAGCAGAAAATGGCCAATGTGGTTTCTGTATTTGCCTTTTTGGCAATCTTTATTGCCTGTTTGGGCTTGTTTGGCTTGGCCACTTTCACCGCCGAGGCTCGCACCAAAGAAATCGGTGTGCGTAAGGTACTGGGGGCATCGGTCAATAATATTATCACTTTGCTTTCCGTCGATTTCATAAAATTAGTAGGAATTGCCATCATCATTGCTTGTCCCGTCGCCTTTTATTTTATGAATCGTTGGCTACAAAATTTTGCTTATCGGGTGGATATGGAATGGTGGGTTTTTGCACTGGCGGGGCTTGCAGCAGTGGCTATCGCCATGCTAACCGTGGGCTACCAAGCCCTAAAAGCGGCATTGATGAACCCCGTAAAGAGTTTGAAAACGGAATGATTAGGAATGAAATTCTTGAATAATTTTTTGTAAAACACCCAACAAATAAGGTAAGGAATGTTCCTCTAATGAGTAGCGTTGGGTAATGTCAATTTCGAGAATATTATTATCTAATTTCAAAAATATCCACTCATAAGCGGTGGTTACACAACCAAAGATAGCTTCGGTTGGGCGTTGTTTTCGGTCATTAAAAATCTTAGCGGCAATCATCGAAGCACCCGCTTGGGCAATACGCTCTTCAACTGAACGGTTTTTCGCCTCGACTATGCAAAAAACAGGTGCTTTTATATCAATGCTTTGGGTTTCGGTCGTAAAAAGATAATCACAATAGCCATTAAGGCCATTTTCGGGTTGAACATCAAATAAATAACCAGAATAAAAACTAATGGAAAAGTTATTATACCGACGGAGTTCTTTAAAAATAGGGAGCAATCAGCAATTCTGATTTGGCTTTTTCTGTAAGTAAAGGCAACGAAAAAGATTCATTCAGTTCGTTTTTAAGTAAACTACTAGGTTCTATTGGTTCAACGACACCAAAAATTCTAGTTAGTTTTTGTTCAATCCCGAATTTGTCCTCCAATTGTGAGACCTGAGTGAAATCGCTGTAAGCCATAATAGTCTGATTTTTAAACAAATATACTAAAAAGAAATAGTATGCTTCAAAACTAAACCAAAATCACGCTAAGAAGTACCTATCGAAAAGGCATGGAATTATATCATCATTATTAAGCAATTATTAGAAAATAGTGGGCATTCTAAATTTTTTAATTTATTGAATTTAAGCCCAATAACTAAAATTCAATCGCTTCTTATGACAATTATTTTGCAAAAAAGACATCTATCATGTATTGAAAAACTCCTAAGATTTTGGGTAAATCAGAAAAGTATAAAATGTTTGGGTCGGTAATGGCATGGTTACCTTTTAGTTGAAGAAAAAGCCATTCAGTCCCCGTTGTTACGCAACCAAAAACTACATCTGATTTAACACCTGCTTTTTTGTTAATGTGTTGTGCAACAAGCATTTCTGCAACACATTGAGGAATACCAGCGTAAATATCTTGCTTTTTGGCTTCGACTAAAACCAAAATTGGAGGTTCTGGAAGATAGGCTTTAGGGTTGGCGGCAATAATAAAATCACAGATGCCCGTAATCTCTCCGTCTGTCATTGGCTCGCCAGAAAAGAGTGAGATTTGCCCTAGATTATTGTTTTTTATGGCTGATAAAATTGGAGTTATCAGCATTTCGGAAACTGCTTTTTCGGATTTTGCTAGTGCAGGCGAAAGTTGGTTGATATTCAAATAAGTACGAAGCCAAGTGGGAACTTCGATATTAGATATTTCTGGTAAAAAAGCCTCAGTTTCCAAAATTATACCAAAAGCATCTCGAAGTTCTTGAATGGAAATCTGACTATATATATACATTTTTTTATTGTTTCTTACAAATATACATAAAACAAAATCATGCTAAAAAACTAAGTCAAAATCACGCTAAGAAGTACCTATCGGAAAGGTATGAAATTATATCAATATCATTAAAACCCCTAACTAAACCCCAAAAACTATGGCACACATCGCTATTCCGCTGCCCCTCGGCGAGGGCAAGCAAGAAGTAGAAATTGAAGTAACCGTTAATGGCCAACGCCGACAGCTACATTACAGAGTCGAACTTTTTTATTGGGACGACTGCCAAGCTCCAGCCCATAGACGTGTGGAATGTATCAGGCAGATGCTTTCGGGCTATGACCAAGACTGGAATCTTTACTATATTGGCTCGCCCACAGATACGTTTATTCCGATAACATTCGTAAAAAAAGACGAGTGGCTTGCACAACCTGCCACTCTAAACTAAACCAATAACCCTAAAATATAAAAACCATGATTAAGAACTACCTGACCATTGCCCTGCGTACCTTGATGCGAAATAAGGGATATTCGTTCATCAACATTATGGGGCTGTCGCTCGGCCTAGCCGTGGCGATGCTCATTGTGCTGTATGTTAAAGACGAAAACAGTTACGACCGTTTTCATGCCCTCCAACCCCAACTGTATAGAATAGTGGTGGACGAAACCGACCCCCAAGGCAAAACAAACAATTTTTCACAAACGGGCATGATGCCTGGCCCAGCATTCAAGGCCGAAATACCTGAAATAACCAACTTCGTGAGGATTCAGGGAGAAACCTACAACGTGAAGCAGGGGGCTGAAATCATAGAACAAGATGCCTTGGTGGTGGACGATAATTTCTTTGACCTTTTCAGTTTTGAGTTTATAGACGGCAACGCCAAAACGGCTTTTAAAATGCCCCAGTCTATTGTCATTTCTGAAGAAGTAGCCCAACAATATTTTGGAAGAAGCCAAGCCGTAGGCAAAAAACTGACGCTCTCGCACCGAGACGAGTTCAAAGAATTTGTGGTGAGTGCCGTTACCAAGACCTCGCCCCAAAATTCTTCTATCAAAATAAAACTACTGCTACCCACCAGTATCGACAAAAACAAGGATAACCAATGGATAAATTTTTATCTTAATACTTTTGTGTTGCTATCGCCACAAGCCAATGTCAAGGCCGTAGAGAAAAAATTTGCCCAAGTATATACCAGCAAAGCCGCTGGGCAGATGGCCGAAGCCAAAACCAATTGGGGCTATAACAGCAAAATAACATATCGGTTACAGCCTTTGCTCGATATGCACCTCAGCACCCAGTACCAAGCCACTAATGGTATTAAAGATAGTAGCGATCCTATTTTTTCGTATATTTTGATGGGAATTGCAGTGTTTTTATTGCTCATTGCCTGTATCAATTTTGTGAACCTCACCGTGGCAAAGTCTTTGAAACGAAGTCGGGAAATCGGTATCCGCAAGGTGGTGGGAGGCCAACGCTCACAGCTCATTGGGCAGTTTATGGGCGAATCGTTTTTGTTGAGTTTCTTGGCTTTTGGCTTGGCTTTGCTGTGGGTAGAGCTATCATTAGGCTATTTTAATACCTTGGCCAACAAAGCCCTCTCGTTTTCTTATCTCCTAGACACCCCGCTTGTACTGGCATATATTACCTTGTTTGTCTGCACAGGCTTTTTGGCGGGGGCTTATCCTGCCTTGGTGCTGTCGGGCTTTAGCCCCGTGCAAACACTCTATGGGCGATTCAATTTATCGGGAAAAAACTACCTCCAAAAAGGTTTAGTGGTGTTTCAGTTTGCCTTGGCCAGTTTTTTGATAGTAGCCACGGGCATTATGTTCGAGCAATTTTCGTATTTAACCACCATGAACTTGGGTTATAACGACCAAAACCTAGTGGTACTCAACACAGGCTACCTCAAAACTCAACAAGTAGATTTGTTTAGGAACGAACTCTCTCGAAACCCTGCCATAGCAGGTATTGCCCCAAAAAATGGAGGAATGTGGCACACTATCGCCAAGATAAACGAGGGTAAAGAAACAACCTTTTCGGTAGCCTTAATAGACCATGCCTTTTTGCCACTGATGCAGGTGCCGATGGCAGCGGGCAGGAATTTTTCGGAAAAAATCCCTGCCGATTCGAGTAGGGCGGTGCTGGTAAACGAAACCTTTGCCAAAGAAGCAGGCTGGAAGAATCCCCTCGGCCAGAAAATAGATTTCTTTACACACAAACATACCTACGAGGTTGTGGGCGTGGTAAAAGACTATCACGACGAGTCGCTTGCTACCAAAATAT